>CAYLMS010000195.1:0-4068 GCA_964384455.1 uncultured Microbacterium sp.
GCCGAGGAAGATGGTACGGGCCATGGGGGTGTCTCCTTTGCGTGGTCCGGATTGGCCGCCGGAATCGGCCTGACATAAAAAGGGCGTCCCGACCCCCACGCCCGGAGCCGAGACGCCCTCCAGCCCGCGCGGTGCGCAGGCCGTGGCCCAGCAGGCCCCGGTGTGTGGCCGGCGCCCGCGAAGGATCTCAATCGAATTCGTGTCTTGCCCTCGACGGATGGCCGCTCGCTCGACGGGTGTTTACGTGCCCACCCTGGGCCCCTCTTGGCCGTCCATCTCGTACCAGGTGAACTCTCCGCCCTCGCCGACCGGAAAGTGCTTCCGGCAGTGGGTGCAGAAGGTGCCGCTGTAGAACTTCGGGTCGCGCGCGTAGGTCTCAGCGATGTCGCGGCTCATGGTGGTGATCTCGCCGCAGCCCGAGTCCAGCTGTGCCTGCGTCCAGAAGCGGCCCGTGAGGTTGTCTCTATCCGGGTAGGGCTCGAACACGACATAGCCGTACTGGTCATAGCGCCGGTGTTCGTCCTCGGTCAGTTCTCGCGTCGGCCGGGTGGGCCGCGCGCCGACATGGCGATAGGCGTCGCGGTATGGCCGCACGAATCCCTTGGCGCGCTCGGAATCGCTGAGCACGACGTAGCCTTTCTGCTGGCCGTTGTCCTTCAGCTCGCGGTGATCGGCGGTGACCTCGCCACCACCGGCGAGTTGGACAGCGCTGCGGTCCACCGGGACCTGCGCTGCGGCGGCCATCGCCCTCCCACGATCTCGTTCGCGAATGGTCTGTGCCCGTTCGCGGAGCTGCGCGGCCTGCACCTCAAGGCGTCGGGCTTCCGCTTCGTGATCTTCAGCGCTCACAAGCTTAGGCATCGTGCGCTCGCTCCCGCATCTGGTTCAGGATGTACTCGGCAAGGCCGGCTTCGGTTGTGCCTCGGATCGTCGTCCACGGCATGTCGAGCGTGATGACCTTGTCGTCCATCACGACAGCGACCTTGAAGCTGTCCTTGGTGCGTGCTTCGGCGATTCTCTCAGCAAACCGCGCGTCGATCTTGTCTCCGCGTTCGGCCGCCTTGAGCGTCGCTGCGATCTTGTCCGCCTGCGCCTTGAGTACGCGGACGGGTGAATTCTTGGTGCTCACTGAGCGCCCTCCTTCAGGTAGCCGTCAGCCCGCACGCGAACGGCTAGACCGGCGCCGCGATCGCGGCCGCGAGGACGACGATGGCCACCAGGCCGACGATCGCGGCGCCGACCACGGTCCAGCCGAGGAGGCTGAAAAACGCCAGAAGCCGCCTCAGCGGGCGGCGGCGGCTTCGTCGCGGATCCATTGCTGCAGTCCGATCAACCGGGCGCGGTCGGCGAGGCATTCGCCGTTGTTCCCGGCGACGACGGCGCCGGCTGCAGAGGGTGCAATTCCGCTGGGGGCGTCATCAGGCCGGCCGGCGGGGTCGGGAATGGCGGACAGGTCCCGCCCGAGGAGCGAGGCGTCGTACAGGCGCACAAAGCCGACAGGCAGAGGATAGCGGCGATCAGTGTCGGGCGTGAGGACAAGGGGCGCCTCCTGGATGATGGTGCGGGTCCGCCAGCGGATCTGCGTTTCGACGGCCACAGCGCGGGCCTGAGCCTGCTGGGTGACTTGGCCCTGGCGCTGGGCGACCTGGGCGGCGTGGCGGGCAGCAGCCTCGTTCTTGTCGACGAGACCGGCATACTTGGCATTCGCGGCCGTCACGGCCCCCGCCCACGGCATGTGGAAGGTGAAGCGGACGACCAGGCAGCACTTGACCTGATAGTTCGGCCAGCCGGCGGGGGCGCGGTCGTATTCCCATATGGCGTAACCGCCGGCCAGGAACATCCACAAGGCCCCGACCATCTGCAGGGCGAAGGTGAGGATCTTGGGGATCATCGGCCACCTCCGTTCAGCGCGCGGGAGGGCGTGATGAACGCCCCCACCCTCCCGCGCGCCTTGTCCCGACCAGCAAGCCGGGCCGGAACCCCTAGAGCGCCGCGGCGACCGCGGGCGCGAGCTTGGCGAGCAGGGAGGCCAGGCCGGTCTTGACCAGGCTGGTGGCGATGCTCTCGACCAGGGCGACGCCGCTGACGTCGATCGCCTTGAGCGCGCCTTCGGCGTTGTCGGCCAGGTGCGTGTCCTGGATGAGGTTCAGCAGGAAGGTCTCCATGGAGTCACCGCCGTTGGCGATCTGCTTGCTGAGGCCGTTGGCGGCGTACTTGGCCAGGGTCGCGGCCGAACCTTCGGCGCCCTGCATGAAGACGGCGATCCCGCCGGCGGAATCGGGCACTTCCTTTTCGACCCAGGCGAGGACCTTCTGGCCTTCGTCCCGCAGATGGACCAGCTCGGTCTTGCAGAAGTTGAGGGCGATCTGGGCGTCGGCCTCGACGGTTTGAATGAAGTTCATGGCTTGCTTGCTCCTCGATGGCGCGGGATGTGCCGCCGCGCACGGCATGGATCAGGTCAGGCGACCGCCTTGAGTTCGGCGAGGCGCGCGACGATGCGGGTGATGTCCGCTTCGGATAGCCCGGGCGCAGCCGGCAGAGGCGCGTCGGGCGCCGGCGCGTTGCGGGCCCGGACCAGGTCGGCGTTGCGATCGTGTTCCTTGATCCAGGCCAACAGGAGGACCAGGATCGCGAGGAACACCGACAGACCAATGAGCAGCACGGCCAGCCCGTGGTCCCGCACGAGCGAGGCCACCATCGCGCCGACGCCGGTGAGGCCGCCGGAGATCCACGCGAGACCTCGGTGCCCGTAGGCGGACCAGAGCGACCTCGCCAGAGGCGGGATCTCGAAAGGCTGATCGTCCGGGGCCGCATCGTCGCCCGAGGCCCCAGGATCGTCTGGGATAGGCGCGGGCGGCGGCGGCTCCGCGGCGGTCGGCGCCGGGTCTGACGCGGGCTGCGGCGCGGCCTGCTGCGCCAGCAGGACCGCCTTGATCTTGGCGAGCCAGGCCTTGCGGTTCGCGAAGCCCAGGAGGCCGCCATTCACGCAGCGGGTGACGGCCACCAGGTTGTCGTCGTCGGCCAGCGCGTTGCAGCCGTGCAGCGCCCAGAAGGCGGCGGCCGCGGTCAGGGAGGCGCCCGCGAAGCCGGTCAGCAGGTCCGGGTTGCCGAGGAGGTCGAGGCCGGTCTCGCGCGCCGCCTCGGCGTAGTTGTCGCGGCCGGTGGTCTCCAGGTCGCCCCTGCCCCGATAGCGCCAGCCGTCGCCGCTGGCCTCGTCGCCGTTGCCCATGCGGTTGGCGTAGACCTTGTTGGCGATCGCCTCGGGCCGGTGGGCGTACTGCTCGGCGATCGCCAGGGTCGGGAAACGCGAAGGCCAGGTCCTCATCAGACCTGGCGCGCTGTAGTTCAGGTTTTCGACATAGGCCCGGAAGCCCCCGGTCTCCTCGGCGATCTGCGCCAGGAAGTGCGCGATCCGCAGATCCGTGGTGATGTCGTAGCGCGGCAGGATGGCGGCCATGTCGGCCGCGAGACCGGCCGGCGGGGCACGGCCCAACATGCCCTCGAGCAGGGCGTCGAAATCGATCATGGCGTGGATCCTCAGGGGCGCGGCGTGGGCGGCGGCGGCGAACGCCGGTCAGGCGGTGGTCAGGACCGCGTGATTGAGGGCCTTCAGGAAGGCCCAGATGGCCGGCCAGGCCGCCAGGATCAGCTTGTAGGCGAAGATCAACCCCGCTCCGCCGCCGGCGATCGCCGCCGTCTGCTGCAGGAACGCCGTGAGCGGCCGCATGGTAGCCAGGGTCTGGCCCTTCTCGCCGATCCTGAGCGCGGACTTGATCGCCTTGATGTCCGTGCCGTGGTCTTCGAGCGCGGTCTCGGTCTTTGTCCGATGATCATCCAGGCAGGCGTCCAGCTGGTTCACGCCCGCACGCCGTGCCCGCTCCGCCTCCTCCAGCGCTGCCTCCCGCGCCTGCAACAATGCCTCGCGCTCCTCCAGCGCCCGCCGGCGCTCTTCGTCAAGCTGCCTCTTGGCCGCGTCCGCTTGCGCGCGCGCGTCCTGCACGAGCCGCTGCGACTGCAGCCGCGCGGCCGCCGTCTCCTCCTGCAGCCGCCGCATCACGGCATCGGCAT
>CAYLMS010000196.1:0-4020 GCA_964384455.1 uncultured Microbacterium sp.
TGCCCTGCTGGCGCTTGTGGCGATCGCCCGCGTGCACGGCTGGGATGCCGAGCGCGCGTTGCGCGAGCGCCTGCGCGTACTGCAGGCCGACGTGCGCACGGCGGAGCGGGACGCGGCCGACCTGGAAGGATAGGCGCGTGGCATCCGTGAACCCGCCGCGCGGCATGCGCGACTTCCTCCCCGCCGAGAAGGCCAGGCGCGAACGTGTGCTCGCCGTGATCCGCGAGCGGTATCGCGCGCACGGCTTCGACGAGATCGAGACCCCCGTGATGGAGGAGTACGCGCGCCTGCACGCGGGGCTCGGTGGCGACAACGAGAAGCTGGCCTACACGGTGCTGCGCCGCGGGCTGTCACCCGACGACATCCGCGCCGCCGCCGATGATCCGCCCGCACTCAGCGACCTCGGCCTGCGCTACGACCTCACGGTGCCGCTGGCCCGCTTCTACGCGAGTCATCGCGGCGAGCTGCCCGGTGTGTTCCGGGCCGTGCAGATCGCGCCGGTGTGGCGCGCCGAGCGGCCGCAGAAGGGTCGCTACCGCCAGTTCGTGCAGTGCGACATCGACGTGCTGGGCGATGCGACCGCGCGCGCCGAGGCGGAGCTGGCGGTCGCGACGCTCGACACGCTGGACGCTCTGGGATTGCAGGGCGGCAGCATCCGGATCAACGACCGGCGCCTGCTGGACGGGATGCTCGACGCCTTCGGGTTCGCGCAGGACTTGCGTCCCGGCGTGCTGATCACGCTCGACAAGCTCGACAAGCTCGGCGTCGAGGGCGTGGCGGCCGCCCTTCGACAAGCTCAGGGGCCGGGGTCGGCGCAGGGGCCGGGGTCGGCTCAGGGGCCGGGGGCGGCGCAGGGGCCGGGGGTGGTTCGGGGGCCGGGGGCGGCTCAGGGGCCGGTCGAGGCACTGATCGGCTACCTCGGGTCTGTGGCCGGCAGTGGGTCGCTGGGCTTGTCGATGGGGGAGCGGTCGGTGCGCGATGCGCTGCCGCCGGGGGCATCCGAAGAGGTCATCGCGCACCTCGTCGGCATCGCCGAGGCGGTGACGGCGGCCCGACCGGGGGTTGACAGCCCACTCGTGTTCGACCCGTTCCTCGTGCGCGGCATGGGCTACTACACCGGCACGATCTTCGAGCTCGCCCACCCCGCCGTCGACTACTCGCTCGGCGGCGGCGGCCGCTACGACGGCATGATCGGTCGCTTCCTCGGCCAGGAGGTGCCCGCCGTCGGGTTCTCCATCGGTTTCGAGCGCATCGTCGACCTGCTTGCGGAGGGCACGGATTCCGCCGCTCCGGCGGTGGTGCTGGTGCACGACGCCGGCGTGCCCGCGGTCGAACTGCTCGCCCACAAGGCCGCACTCGTCGGCGAGGGAGCGCGGGTGCGACTGGAGCAGCGCACGAAGAACCTCAAGGCGCTGCTGGAGCGGGCCCACGCCGACGGATACACGGCGTTCGCCACGGTGGCCCCCGGACAGCCGCAGCTCGATGTCCGCCCGCTCGCGGGCGACTGAGCGACTGCACCACCTCCTGGGGCTTGACCACCGCCGCTCGCAACGCTCACCAGTTGATGCCCGTGGAGCATCAACTGGTGAGCGGGCGGGGAGCGGTCGTGGCGCGGGGCTGGGCGGGCGCGAGTGTTCTAGTTGTTATAGAATGCACTCGTGATCTTCCGCATCGATCCGGCCAGCGAGACACCGCTGTTCGCCCAGGTCGCGGCGGCTGTGCGCACCGAGGTAGCGTCGGGCCGGCTCAGTCCGGGCGATCGGCTCCCGGCCGCCCGCGACCTCGCCGCGGCCCTCGGCATCAACCTGCACACCGTGCTGCGCGCGTATCAGGAACTGCGCGACGAAGGCTTGATCGATATGCGCCGCGGCCGCGGCGCGGTGGTGACCGATGCCGCCGATCGTCTGGCGGCGCTGCTCGGCGACGTGCGCGCGCTCGCGGCGAAGGTGCGCGCGGCCGGCATCGCGCCCGACGCCGTGGTCTCGATGCTGCGGGAGGCCGTCTCATGACCGACGAACGCGCGCCCGTG
This sequence comes from uncultured Microbacterium sp., assembly GCA_964384455.1. Taxonomy (GTDB): domain Bacteria; phylum Actinomycetota; class Actinomycetes; order Actinomycetales; family Microbacteriaceae; genus Microbacterium. Next base: position 2,030 of record CAYLMS010000196.1, read on the forward strand.
CGCCGGTTCATGCTCGTCGCGGTATGGCTGCCGCTGGCGGTCACGGCGGTCGCCGTGATCGTGCAACTGCTGGCGCTGCCCCACGTTCCCGACCCGGTCGCCATCCATTGGGGCACGGATGGGCGCGCCGACGGATTCGGCCCCTCGTGGCTGCCGCCCCTGCTCACCGTCGTTCTGGGGCTCGGGCTTCCGCTGCTGCTCGCGTGCAGCTCGCTGCCCGGCCTGCGGCGCGGCGACCGCGGTCCGAGCTATCGGTTCATGGGTGCGGTGGCGGCGGCGACGTCCACGCTGGTCGCCGTGTTGACGACCTGGACGCTCATCGTGCAGGTCGGTCTCGATGCCGCTGCGGACGCCCGGTTGAGCGGTTGGACCGCACTGTTCGCGTTCCTCGTCGCGGGGCTGGCGGGCGTCGTCGCCTGGTTCGTGCAGCCGCGGCGGCACACCGTGCGGGCGACGGCGCAGCCGGCGCCGACGCTGACGCTCGACCCCGGTGAGCGGGCGGCGTGGTTCGCCGAGACCACGCTGCCGCGCGGTGCGGTGGCAGCGATCGTCACGGCGTGCGTGGGGACGGTCGCTGCAGCGGTGACGTCGTGGTTCGTCGGCGGTGACCTCGCAGTGTCACTCGTGCTGGGTCTCGTCGCGGGCGTGCTCGTGGTCGCCGCGCTGACCACCGCGGCGTTCCGCGTGCGCGTCGACGAGGCGGGCCTGGCGGTGACGGGGGTGCTGGGCGCACCGCGGTTCCGCGTGCCGCTGGCCGATGTCGCGGCGGTCGCGCTCGTCGAGGTCAATCCGGTAGGGGAGTTCGGCGGCTACGGTCTGCGTGCGCTGCGGGGGCGCACGGGCATCGTGCTGCGCCGGGGGCCGGCGATCGAGGTGACCCGCACCTCGGGCAGGCGCCTCGTCGTGACCGTCGCCGAGGCCGCGGCCGGCGCAGCGCTCTTGCAGGCGCTGGCGCAGCGCGCCAGGCAGGCGCGGCGGCTTGGGCGCGCCGCATCCGCCGCGACGGTTGACGGCGAGGATGCGGGGGCGGTTGGCTGAACGCATGGCCGATCCCACCCCCGACGCGTGGCGCCGGGTCGATGACTTCTTCGCGCGCACGCTGGTCGGTGACGACCCGGCATTGGCGGCGGCCGTCGCCGACCAGAACGCCGCCGGCCTGCCGGCCATCGAGGTCGCACCGGTGAACGGCAAGTTCCTGCACCTGCTGGCGCGCATCGCCGGCGCCCGGCGGGTGCTGGAGATCGGCACGCTCGGCGGCTACTCGACGATCTGGCTGGCGCGCGGCATCCCCGACGACGGGCAAGTGGTGACCGTGGAGGCAGAGCCGGCCCACGCGGCGCTCGCGCGGGCCAGCATCGACCGGGCGGGCGTAGGGCAACGAGTCGAGATCCTGGTCGGCCGTGCCGAGCAGGTGCTGCCCGAGTTCGAACCGGCGATCCGTGCGGGCGCGGCGAGCGCGTTCGACCTGATCTTCATCGACGCCGACAAGGAGTCGACCACGCTCTACCTCGACTGGGCGGCGCGGCTGGGACGTCCGGGAGCCGTGGTGGTCGTCGACAACGTCGGTCGACGCGGCGAGGTGGTCGCCGCCGGCAGCACCGAGCCCTCGGTGCTCGGCACGCGCGCCGGGCTGGCGATGCTCGGCGCCGATCCGCGGTTCGATGCGACTGCGCTGCAGACGCTCGACGCCAAGGGGTGGGACGGCATCGCGATCGCCGTGCTCGTCGGCTGAGGCCGCGCCGCGCCCCGGGACATCGCCGGGCATCCGGTCTGGCTAGACTCGGCGCAGGACCGACGTCGCTCCGCGCCCTCACTCTCCCTCACCTGCAAGGAGTCCACCGTGGCACTTATCGAGGCCGTCACCGCACGCGAGATCCTGGATTCGCGCGGCAACCCCACTGTCGAGGTCGAGGTGCTGCTCGACGACGGCGTCGTGCAGCGTGCGGCCGTGCCGTCGGGCGCGTCCACCGGCGCCTTCGAGGCCTACGAAC
>CAYLMS010000197.1:0-4010 GCA_964384455.1 uncultured Microbacterium sp.
GACTTGACGGCGTCGTCCACCCTGTTCTGCGCCTCGGCGACCTTGGCGCGCGCCAGCAGCTCGCTGCGCTTGGCCTTGAGCTGCTCGAGCTTCTGCTTCATGCCGTTCAGGCCGTCTTTGAGCTTCTCGACCACCTCGTTCTGCGCGGCGATCGTCGGCTCGGCGGTGCGCGCCTCGTTCTCGGCGCCGATCTGCCGCTGCAGGGCGATCTTCGCGAGCCCGTCGAACTTGTCGGCATCCGCCGTGCTGCCTGCCACGCGCAGCTGATCGGCGCGCGTGCTGGCCGCGAGCGCCTTCTGGCCCCAGTCGGCGGCCGCCTGCACGTCTTCCTGGTGGTCGCGCTCGAGCAGCCGCAGGTTGCCGATCGTCTCCGCGATCGCGGTCTCGGCCTCGGCGATGCTGTTCGTGTAGTCGCGCACCAGCTGATCCAGCATCTTCTGCGGGTCCTCCGCCTGATCGATCAGGGCGTTGACATTCGCGCGCACCAGCGTCGAGATGCGTCCGAAGACGGACTGCTTGGCCATCGGGGTTCCTTCCTTCGGTCGTTCCGAGTCTATGCAGGGCGCACGACGTGCGGTAGCGAACGGATGCCGCGGCGCCCGGCGCGTGCGCCGGATGCGGCGCCGCCCGGCCGGGTACGCTGACGCGTTCGGAGGGTGGCATGGACGATCGGTACGGCGAAGACGTGCTCGCGCCGGGATGGCGGGTGCAGCATCGCCCGGCGCCCCGCACGGTCGACGCGACGCGCGACCTGGTGGTGGAGGTGGCCGACGACGGCTACTGCGGTGCCGTGGTCGGCCTGTCGGGCGGGCTCGTGGAGCTCGAGGACCGCACCGGTCGCGTGCGGCTGTTCCCGCTCGGCGGCGGGTTCCTCATCGACGGTGAGTCGATCGTGCTGTGCGCGCCGGCTGTGGCGCACGCGGCGCCGAAGCGCACGGCATCCGGATCGTTCGCACCCGCCGACAGTCGGGCGCGAGTGGCGCGGCCCAGCCGCATCCTCGTGGAGGGCAGGCACGACGCCGAGCTGGTGGAGAAGGTGTGGGGCGACGATCTGCGCGCCGAGGGCGTGGTGGTCGAGTACCTGCAGGGAATCGACCTGCTCGACGCCGCGCTGCGCGACGACCCGCCGTCGCCCGAGCGGCGCTAGGGGGTGCTGGTCGATCATCTCGTGCCCGGCTCGAAGGAGCGGCGGATCGCCGACGCGGTGGCGTCGGGGCCGTTCGGGGCATACGTACGGATCGTGGGGCATCCGTTCGTCGATGTGTGGCAGTGCGTCACCCCGCGCGCGCTCGGCATCGAGCGGTGGCCCGAGGTGCCGCGCGGGGTGGACTGGAAGACGGGCGTGTGCCGCGCGCTCGGCTGGCCGGCCGCGAACCAGTCCGACACGGCCCGCGCCTGGCAGCGCATCCTCGCGGCGGTGGGCTCGTATCGCGACCTCGAGCCGGCGCTGCTCGGCCGCGTGGAGGAGCTGATCGACTTCGTCACCGCGTGACGCGCCCTACGCTGGAACGATGGCCGAGCGAGCAGGGTTCCGCGACGCACCGGTGTCGTTCGTGCGTCGCAGCGGGCGGATGTCGCCGGGCCAGGAGCGCGCGTACGCCGAACTCGCCGGGCGATACCTGATCGACGTGCCGCGCGCCGCTGCCTCGACCTCCGTGCGGGCGGACGCCCGCCTCGCGCCCGGCGAGGTCTATGCACGGGAGGCACCGCTGATCGCGGAGATCGGCTCAGGGCAGGGGCACGCGATCGTGGCGGCAGCATCCGCCCGGCCCGACGTCGACTTCCTCGCCGTCGAGGTGTTCCGTGCGGGTGTGGCGCGCACCATGCTCGACGCCGACCGTGCCGGAGTGCAGAACCTGCGCCTGGTCGAGGCGAATGCGCCCGAGGTGCTCGCCGCACTGCTGCCCGCGGCATCCCTCGCCGAGGTGTGGATCTTCTTCCCCGACCCGTGGCACAAGTCCAAGCACCGCAAGCGCCGGCTGGTGCAGCCCGGGTTCGGCGCGCTCGTCGCCCGCGTGCTGGCACCGGGCGGCATGCTGCGCCTGGCCACCGACTGGGAGGACTACGCGCTGCAGATGCGCGAGGTGCTGGATGCCGACCCTGCGTTCGCCCGCGCCTTCCCCGGCGAATGGGCACCGCGCTTCGAGGGGCGCGTGCTGACCGCGTTCGAACGCAAGGGCGCCCGCGCCGGGCGCGAGATCCGCGACCTGGGGTACGTGCGCCGCTGAGCCGGCCGCCGCCCGTCACGCCGCACCCGTCACGCCACTCGTCGCCTCGACTTCGCCGAAACGCCCCAGACGCGCCGAACCGCCCCGCGCGGCGGGGAGTTTCGGCGCGCGCGGGGCGTGTGGATGCGGGCGCGCGCGGGCGCGGGGGCGTCTGGATGCGGCGCGGCCCAGGTGCACGGGCGGCACCCGACGACGCCCCGATTTCACCGCGAAGACAGGGCGGGGCTATCGCGCGCCTACGCGAGGTGTCTGATGAAATCCGCGGCGAGGCCGGCCATGCGCGGCTGCTCGTGCGGCTGGTTGCCGCGGGCGGTGATCGTTACGTCCGCGATGGCACCAGTGGGCGCTTCCAGCACCCTCACCATCCACAGGTGACCGGGTGATGCGAGACTCACCTTCGTGCGGAATGTGACCATCCGGACCGCGTCGGTCACAGCGACCTTCTTGTACGGCCCGCGTCGTACCACGTCAACGACCTGCGCGAATGCTGTATCTACTGACTCCGCCATCGGCACCTCATAGTGCTGCGGGATGTTCATACTAGCCATCAGTCACAGATCGGGTCGCTGCCGGGGCCTGAGGCGGAATGGTCGGCGCAATACGAGGATGAATCCCACATGGGCGCGAGTTGTCCGTTCTGTGCATTGTTCGGGTCGCTGATGATGCCGACCGGGATGTGTGTTCCCTTCGGGAATGGTACGCCCGTCCATACCCCCGGTGCTCCGGGGAAGGAGGGGTAGTTCGTCGTGGCCGCGGAATGCTTCTGCTGCTTCGCGGCATTGGTGGCGGCTTGCGCTGCTGCGGCCTGAGCGGCTGCCGCTTCGGTTGCGGCTTTTGCGGCGGCGGCTTGCTGCGCGGTCACGGTCTGGTCGGTGGCGGCGGAGTCCTGCGCGATCGTGGGTGCGTCGAGCACGGCCGGCGCAGTCGCAATAATGATCGCCTTCGGAATGGACGCAGTACGTCCGGTCGCGATTGCGGACGACACCGCCCACCCGCCGAGGACGATGCCGACGACGGCGACACCGCTGATTCCTGCGGTGGCTACCTGCTTGATCTTCATGGGTTGTCCACCTCCAGCCGTTGAGGCTGTGGGTCCGCCGGTGAAGGTACACCTGATCCGAGCGTTCCGGTAGATCGGGTGCAATTGCGGGGGCACTTGCTGACTGTTCGGACGGGCCATTGCCCGTGTTTTCTAGGTGCCCCCGACAGGAATCGAACCTGCGACCTTTGGTACCGGAAACCAGCGCTCTATCCCCTGAGCTACGGAGGCGTACCGATCGAGGGTATCACCCGAGCGTGCGAGGATTGCCCGGTGCAGCGCGAGGTGACCGCAGAGCTCGACCTCGAGGTCGCCGCATCCGCCGATCTCGTGTTCAGCATCGCGGCCACCGCAGGAACGCACCTGGCAGCGGAGCAGCTCACCTTCCACCAGGGCGGTCGCGCGCTCGCCGCCGCCGAGCTCGTCGATGCCGCCGGGTCGCGGCTGCACCGCGTCACCTCCGGCGCAGGATCGCTGCAGGCGCGGTACCGGGCAACCATTTCTGGCGCGCCCGCGGCCAGTGGCGCCACCGAGCTCGACGTGATCACGAGTCTTCGACCCAGCCGCTACTGCCCGTCCGACGAACTGTTCGCCGACGCGCGGCGCCGATTCGGCGGCCTCCGCAGCGCTGCCCTCGTCGCCGCGGTGGAGGAGTTCGTCGCCGGCTCCATCGTCTATGCGCCCGGATCCTCGCAGGGCACCGACAGTGCCGCGACCACGCTCGCCACCGGCCACGGCGTGTG
>CAYLMS010000198.1:0-3998 GCA_964384455.1 uncultured Microbacterium sp.
AGGAGGTCGTGGCGCATGCCGACTACGTGGGCGACTCGTTCCAGCTCGCGAACGCCGCCAAGGCGCTCGCCGAGGCCGAGGCCATCGTGTTCTGCGGCGTGCACTTCATGGCCGAGACCGCCGACCTGCTCTCGGGCGCCGAGCAGGCCGTGATCCTGCCGAACCTCGCCGCCGGCTGCTCGATGGCCGACATGGCGTCGATCGACGAGGTCGAGGAGTGCTGGGAGCAGCTGGCCGAGGTGTACGGCGACCTCGACACGCCCGACGCCGACGGGCTCGTGCCCGTGGTGCCCGTGACGTACATGAATTCCTCCGCCGCGATCAAGGGCTTCGTCGGGCGGCACGGCGGCATCGTGTGCACGTCATCGAACGCGCGCACCGTGCTGGAGTGGGCGTTCGCCCGCGGCCGCCGGGTGCTGTTCTTCCCCGACCAGCACCTGGGCCGCAACACCGCCAAGGCGATGGGGGTGCCGCTGGAGCGGATGCCGCTGTGGAACCCGCGCGCCGCGCTCGGCGGCTCCACCGAGGCTGCGCTGCGCGAGGCGCAGGTGATCCTCTGGCACGGCTTCTGCTCGGTGCACCGGCGGTTCACGGTGGCGCAGATCGAACAGGCGCGCGCCGAGCATCCGGGCGTGCGCGTGATCGTGCATCCGGAGTGCCCGATGCCGGTCGTCGACGCCGCCGACGAGTCGGGCTCCACCGACTACATCCGCCGCGCGATCGCCGCGGCCACCGAGCCGACGGTGTTCGCGGTGGGCACCGAGGTGAACCTGGTGCAGCGGCTCGCCGCTCAGCACCCGCAGCACCGCATCTTCTGCCTCGACCCGGTGGTGTGCCCGTGCTCGACGATGTATCGCATCCATCCCGGCTATCTCGCCTGGGTGCTCGAGGGGCTGGTCGACGGCGAGGTGCGCAACCGCATCACGGTGCCCGCCGACGTGGCGACGCCGGCACGCGTGGCGCTGGAGCGGATGCTGGCGGCGAAGCCGTGACCCTTGGACAGGCTCAGGGACCGCAACCGGCTCAGGGACCGCAACCGGCTCACGGACCGCAGCAGGCTCAGGGACCGCAGCAGGCTCAGGGACCGCAGGCGCCGCACGCGGTCGTGGTCGGCAGCGGCATCGCCGGGCTGACGGCAGCGCTGCACGCAGTCGACGGCGGATGCCGGGTGACCCTCGCCACCAAGGACGTGCTCGAGCACGCCAACACGCGCTTCGCGCAGGGCGGTATCGCGGCCGTGACCGGCGCGGCCGACAGCGTGGCGGAGCACGTGCGCGACACCCTGGTCGCCGGCTCGTGGCTGAACGACCCCGCCGCGGTGCAGGTGCTCGCCGTCGAGGGGCCCGATCGCGTGCGCGAGCTCGTGGCGCGCGGTGTGGCGTTCGACCTCGGCGCCGACGGCGCGCCGGCCAGGGGCCTGGAGGCGGCGCACTCGCACGCGCGAGTGCTGCACGCGGGCGGGGACGCCACCGGCTCGGCGATCGAGCGCGCACTGGTCGCCGCGCTCGCCGCGTCGGGCGTGCAGGTGCTCGAGCATGCCTTCCTGTGCGAGCTGGTGATCGCAGCCGGCCGCGTGCGCGGGGTGCGGCTGCTGGTCGACGGCGCCGAGCGGGTGCTCGCCGCCGACGCCGTGGTGCTCGCCACCGGCGGCGTGGGCCAGCTGTACCGCCCCTCGACGAATCCGCTGGTCGCCACCGGCGACGGCATCGCCGCCGCGCTGCGCGCGGGGGCCGCGGTGGCCGATCTGGAGTTCGTGCAGTTCCACCCGACGGTGCTCGCGGCGCACGATCCGTTCCTCATCTCGGAAGCGGTGCGCGGCGAGGGGGCCGTGCTCGTCGACGAGGCGGGCAGGCGGTTCGCCTTCGACGCCCACCCCGACGGCGAACTGGCGCCGCGCGACGTCGTGGCCAGGACCATCGCCGCCCGCATCCGCGAGCAGCACGGACGCCCGGTGCACCTGGATGCCACCGGACTGCGCAGCGACCCGGTGCAGCGCGCCCGATTCCTCGCCGAGCGCTTCCCCACGATCGACCAGGCGCTGCGCGCGCGCGGCGTCGACTGGGCGAACGAGCCGGTGCCGGTGACGCCGGCGGCGCACTACCTCATGGGCGGCATCGTCACCGACCTGCATGGGCGCACCACGCTGCCCGGGCTGTACGCGGTCGGCGAGGTCGCGCGCACGGGAGTGCACGGCGCCAACCGGCTGGCCTCGAACTCGCTGCTCGAGGGTGCGGTGTTCGGCGCCCGCGCAGGAGATCGCATCGCCGCCGACGCCGCCTCCGGCGAGTGGCCGCAGGCCGTGCCCGGCGCCCCGGCGCCGGCGCCAGCGCCCGCGTCCGCCGCGACGGGCGCGGTGCCGCCGTTCGCGCGCGCGGCGCTGCAGCAGTTGATGTGGGAGCACGCCGGGCTCGTGCGGGATGCGGCGGGGCTGGAGCACGCGGCATCCGTCATCGCCGCCTGGCGGCGCGCACTGCCTGCTCCCGTCACCGTGACCGAGCGCGAGGACGCGAATCTGCTGCTCGTCGCCGCGCACGTGGTGGCGGCCGCGCTCGCGCGCACCGAGTCGATCGGCGCCCACTACCGCGCCGACGCGCCGGCGGCTGAAGCGGCCGTGCTGGCCGGGACGGCCGTGTCGTGCTGACCGCGGCCCAGGTCGACCGGGTGGTCGTCGCCGCGCTGGCGGAGGACGCGCCGTGGGGCGATGTCACCGGCGAGACGCTCATTCCCGCCGACGCGTGGGCCACCGCGCGCCTGGTCGCGCGCGAGCCGGGCGTGCTCAGCGGTGCGGCGGTGTTCACCGCCGCGTTCCGGCTCACCGACGCGCGCATCGAGGTGACCACGGCTGCGACCGACGGCGAGGCGTTCGAGGCGGGCGCGACGCTGGCCACGGTGACCGGCCCCGCCCGGGCCGTGCTGCGCGCCGAGCGGGTGGCATTGAACTTCACGCAGCGCATGAGCGGGATCGCGACCCTCACCGCGGCCTACGTCGCCGCGGTGGCGGGCACGGGCGCTCGCATCGCCGACACCCGCAAGACCACTCCCCTGTTGCGCGCCTTCGAGCGCCATGCCGTCACCTGCGGCGGCGGCCGCAACCACCGGTTCTCGCTGTCGGACGCCGCGATGGTCAAGGACAACCACCTCGCCGTGCTCAGCCGGGGCGGCATCTCGGTCACCGATGCGCTGCGCGCGGCACGCTCTCGGCTGCCGCACACGACGCATCTCGAGGTGGAGATCGACCGGCTCGATCAGCTGGAGCCGGTGCTGGCGGTGGGGGTCGACACGGTCATGCTCGACAACTTCTCGCTCGACGACCTGCGCTCAGGCGTCGCGCAGGTGGCGGGGAGGGCGATCGTGGAGGCATCCGGCGGAGTGTCGCTCGACACCGTGCGCGCGATCGCCGCGACCGGGGTGGACGTCATCTCGGTGGGGGCGCTGACCCATTCGGCGCGTGCACTCGACCTGGGCCTCGACATCCGGCTCGACGACTGACGTGCGCTACCTCGACAATGCCGCCACCACCCCGGTGCGCCGCGAGGTGCTCGAGGCGATGTGGCCGTATCTGACGAGCGAGTTCGGCAATCCGTCCAGCCACCACACCGTCGGCGAGCAGGCCGCGCGCGCGCTCGCCGCGGCGCGCGCGCGGGTGGCGGCGGTGCTGGGGATGCGGCCCGGTGATGTGATCTTCACGTCGGGCGGCACCGAGGCAAACAACCTCGCGATCAAGGGCATCGTGCTGGCGCGCCTGCTGGCCAAGGGCACGGCGCACCTGGTCACCGCCTCGATCGAGCACGAAGCGGTGCTGCAGTCGGCGGACTACCTGCGGCGCGTGCACGACGTCGCGACCGCGTTCGTCGCCGTCGACGCGCACGGCGTCGTCGACCCGGATGCGGTGGCCGCCGCGCTGCGCGACGACACGGCGCTGGTGTCGATCGGCTACGCCAACAACGAGGTGGGCACCGTGCAGGATGCCGCCGCCATCGCCGCCGCATGCCACGAGC
>CAYLMS010000199.1:0-3975 GCA_964384455.1 uncultured Microbacterium sp.
AACGGCTACGAGGTGTGCCGGCAGCTGCGCGCGGCCGGGTCGCCGGTGCCGATCCTGATGCTCACGGCCAAGGACGGCGAATACGACGAGGCGGATGCGCTCGACCTCGGCGCCGACGACTACCTGTCCAAGCCGTTCTCGTTCGTCGTGCTGCTGGCGCGGATCCGCGCGCTGCTGCGCCGCGCACCCGCACCGCGCGACCCCGTGCTGGCCACGGGCGACCTGCGGCTCGACCCCGCCACGGCGCGGTGCTGGCGGGGTGACGCCGCGGTGGAACTGACCGCGCGCGAATTCGCACTCGCCGAGTATCTGCTGCGCCGCAAAGGGCAGGTGGTGAGCAAGAGCAGCATCGCCGAACACGTCTGGGATGCCGAGCTCGACGTCGACTCCAACGTCATCGAGGTGTACATCGGCTATCTGCGCCGCAAGCTCGACCGACCGTTCGGGCGCGACGACATCCAGACGGTGCGGGGCCTCGGCTACCGCCTGCAGGACCGTCCGATCGTCGCCGCGGAGGTGTGAGCGTGGCCGCCGACACGAGCTCCCGTCCGTTGCGCGCGCGCTGGGGCATCCGTGCTCGAGTGGCGACGCTCACCACCGTTGTGGTCGCGCTCACGCTCGTGCTGAGTGCAGTGGCGCTCGCCGCACTGGTGCGCCAGTCGCTGCTGTCCGGTGTCGACGACGCACTACTCGCGCGCGCCGAGAGCGTCGCCGCCCAGGCGAGCAATGGCGTGCCGACCGACATCCCGAGCACCCCGCGGCAGGACTCGCTCGTGCAGGTGATCGATGCGCACGGCAAGGTGGTCGCCGCGACGGCGAACATCAAGGGCGACGACCCGGTGCTCGACCGGCCGCCCGCGCAGCGAAGAACCACCGTATCGACGCTCGCCGACTCGCCACTGGACTCGACCGCCGCATTCCGGGTGCTCGCCTACCCGGTGACCCTGCCCACGGGGCCGGGCTGGGTGTACACCGCCGCGTCCACGGCACCCGTGCAGGCCGCGACCGACAGTCTGACCCTGCTGTTCTGGCTCGGGCTGCCGTTCGTGCTGATCGTGGTCGGCATCACCGTTTGGTATGCGGTGACCTTCGCGCTGCGGCCGGTCGAGCGCATCCGCCGGCGGGCAGCCGAGATCGAGGCCGCCGACCTCAGTCAGCGACTGCCGATGCCGCGCGCGCGCGACGAGATCGCCCGGCTGACCGTCACCATGAACGAGATGCTCGAGCGGCTGGAGACGGCATCCGACCGGCAACGGCAGTTCATCGGCGACGCCTCGCACGAACTGCGCAGCCCGCTTGCGGGGCTGCGGGCTGAGGTCGAGGTCGCACTGGCGCACCCGGAGTCGGCCGACATCCCGCGCACCCTGCAGACCGTGCGCGACGAGGTGGTGCGCATGACCACCCTCACCGAAGACCTGCTCTACCTCGCGCAGAGCACCGAGCGGGCGCCGATGACCCTGCCCGCTCCGGTCGATCTTGACGATCTGGTGCTCGCCGAGGCGCGCCGGCTGCGTGAACGCGGCGGCTGCGAGGTCTCGGTGCACGTCGAGGCGGCGCGCCTGGAGGGGTCGGCGCGCGATCTCGGCCGACTGCTGCGCAACCTTTCCGACAATGCGGCGGAGCACGCCCGCGGTGCGGTGGGCTTCGACCTGCGCACGGTGGACGGGATGGCAGAACTCACGGTCACCGACGACGGCCCGGGCATCCCGGCCGAGGCGCGCGAGACGGTCTTCCAGCGATTCGCACGGCTCGATGCGGCGCGCCAGCGTCATGCGGCTGGCGGTGGATTCGGGCTGGGGCTCGCCATCGCGCGGCAGACGGCACAGGCGCACGGCGGCACGCTCACCGCGCACGAGCGGGCAGACGGCGCCGCCGGCGCGGAGTTCTTGCTGCGCCTGCCGCTCAGCGAGCGGTGACCGGTCGCGCGGTCGCGGGCGCTAGCATGTGCTGTCCGCGATCCGAGGGAGCGATGCGTGCCTGCTGACGGTCTGAACGCGTCGGGCGAGGTGCGCGTCCCCGAGCCGACCCCGACCTTCTGGGCGGCGAAGGCGGTGTCGACGGCGCTCGGTGAGGCGGTCTCCGACTTCTCCATCCACGTGCTGCCGCCGGTGGTCGCGGTGCTGCTCGGGTTCGCGTTGTTCGTCGCCGCGCTGTCATGGCAACTGACCCGCCGCCGGTACGCGCCCGTGCCGTACTGGCTCGCGGTGGCGGCGGTGGGCGTGTTCGGCACCATGGCGGCGGATGTCGTGCATGTCGTGCTCGGCTTTCCCTATGCCGTCTCGGCGACCGCCTACGCCGTGGCGCTGGCGGCGGTGTTCCTGCTGTGGTGGCGCGTGGAGGGCACGCTGTCGGTGCACGCGGTGACCACCGCACGTCGCGAATGGTTCTACTGGGCCGCGGTGTGCGGCACCTTCGCGATGGGCACCGCGCTGGGCGACTTCACGGCCGTGGCGTTGGGCATCGGGTACCTGCCGTCGATCGTGTTGTTCGCCGCGCTGATCGCCATCCCGGCGCTCGGCTACCGGCTGCTGCGCTTCGACGCCGTGTTCGCCTTCTGGTTCGCGTACGTGCTCACCCGGCCGCTCGGTGCGTCGGTGGCGGACTGGCTGGGCAAGCCGCGCGCCGAGGGCGGCGTCGGCGTCGGCGCGGGCTGGGTGTCGCTCGGCTTCGTGCTCGTCATGGTGGCACTGGTGGCCGTGATGCAGCTGCGGCGGCGCGGTAGCGCGCGCACGGTGGCGGTGCCCGAAGGCTGACCCGGCTCAGGCGCCCGTGGGCTCGCGAAAGATGTGCGCCGCCTCGCGGATCGCGTAGCCCACGATCACGAGCCCCGCCAGCGGATCGGCCCACCACCAGCCGAGGGTGTAGTCGAGCAGAATGCCCGCGAGCACGCTCGTGGCGAGGATGCCGTCGATCAGCGTGACGCGGCCCTCGGTGATCAGCACCGGGTTCTGCAGCCGGCGCCCGACGACGTGCTTGCCCCACGCGAGCGCGAACATCACCGCGGCCGTGAGCGCCGTCCACACGATGCCGCCCACGAGCGGCGTCGCGCGGTGCCCGGCGAGCAGCACGACGGCGGCCTGCACGAGCAGGTAGCCCGCGAGCAGCACGAACGCCCCGCCGATCAGGCGCAGCGCGATGCGCTGCCGGCGCTCGTCGGCTCCCGTCAGCTCCCAGATCACCACCGCGCTGGCGCCGATCTCGATCAGGCTGTCGAGGCCGAACCCGAGCAACGCCACCGACCCCGACCGGTAGGCCAGGATCGCGAGCAGCACCACGCCGACCACGTTCCAGGCGAGGGTGGCGGTCTCGAGCGCGATGCCGGCGCGGCGTAGCCGCTGCACGGGCACGGCTTCGCTCATCGCCGCACGCGGGCCAGGAACTCCGCGGTCAGCGGATGCTGCGGCGCATCGAACAGCTGCTCCGGCGGGCCCTGCTCCACCACCGCGCCGCCGGCGAGGAACACGACCCGGTCGGCCACTTCGCGCGCGAACGACATCTCGTGCGTGGCCATGAGGATCGTCGAGCCGCGCAGCTTGAGCTGGCGCACGAGATCGAGCACCTCGCCTACCAACTGCGGGTCGAGCGCACTGGTGATCTCGTCGAGCAGCAGCAGTTCGGGGTCGGTCATCACGGCCCGGGCGATGGCGACGCGTTGCTGTTGGCCGCCGGAGAGCCGGTCGGGGTAGTCGCGCGCCTTCGCTGCGAGCCCCAGGGTCTGCAGCAGCTCTTCGCCCCTGCGGGCGGCCTCGGCCGCGGGCATCCCGTGCACCCGGCGTGCAGCGAGGGTGACGTTGGCGAGCACGCTGAGGTGCGGGAACAGGTTGAAGTGCTGGAAGACCACGCCGATGCGGGCGCGCACCTTGTCGGCGTCGATGCCTGGGTCGGTGATGTCGGTGCCGGAGAGGAAGATCTGGCCGTCGTCGACGCGCTCGATGAGGTTGATCGTGCGAAGCAGCGTGGACTTGCCCGAGCCCG
>CAYLMS010000200.1:0-3947 GCA_964384455.1 uncultured Microbacterium sp.
AGCTGCCACACGGCGGCGGCCGCGGGCCACAGCGCACCCCACTGCGCGTTCTGCCCGAGGCCGAACACCCACAGCGCGGAGAGCGTCGCGAGCACGGCGGCGAGCCCCGCGACCGCCGCGATCACGGCGTCCAGGGCGCACAGAAGGGCGACGAGTGGTCGATGCATGCCGCCTCGACCCTAACCGCGCCACGGTGGCGGATCGGCCCGGCGCGCCGCCCGCGCGTGCGGTCGCACGATCGACAGGTGCGCACGTGCCCCCGATCCCGCTAGCCTCGTCCCCGGAGGTCCCACATGAGCACTGCCGCCCCGTCCGGAACCCTGCCGGAATCTGCGCCCGCACCGGAGCCGAAGAACGCCTTCGACCGCTTCTTCGAGATCTCGAAGCGCCGCTCGTCGATCGGCCAGGAGGTGCGCGGGGGCCTCGTGACGTTCGTCACGATGGCATACATCGTCATCCTGAACCCGATCATCCTGTCGGGCAGCAAGGACGTCGCCGACGCGACGCTGCAGTTCACCCAGGTGGCGGCGGTCACCGCGCTCACTGCGGGCGTCATGACCATCCTGTTCGGTCTGGTCTCCCGGCTGCCGTTCGCGTTCGCCGCGGGACTGGGCATCAACTCGTTTCTCGCCGTGAGCGTCGTCGGCCAGGTCACCTGGCCGGAGGCGATGGGCCTCGTGCTCATCGACGGCGTGATCATCGTCGTGCTGAGCGCGACCGGACTGCGTCGGCTCATCTTCGACGCCGTCCCGCTGCAACTGAAGACGGCGATCACGGTGGGCATCGGGCTCTTCATCGCCTTCATCGGCTTCGTCGACGCCGGATTCGTCACCGCCACCGGCGTCGGCTCGCCCCCCGTGGGACTGGGCGTCTCCGGCTCGATCGCCACGGTGCCGACCCTCGTGTTCGTGGCGACGCTGCTGCTCACGGCAGTGCTGATGGCGCGCAAAGTGAAGGCGGCGCTGCTGATCGGCCTGGTCACCGGCACGGTCGCGTCGGTGATCATCGAGTCGATCTGGCACCTCGGGCCCAAGGTGCTGCCCGACGGCAAGCTCAGCGCGAACGGCTGGGGGCTCGCGGTGCCCGCGCTGCCCTCGCACCTGTTCAGCGTGCCCGACCTGGGTCTGGTCGGACATGTCGACATCGTCGGCAGCTTCGGCCGCATCGGCGTGCTCGCCGCGGTGATGCTGATCTTCACGCTGGTGTTCTCGAACTTCTTCGACGCGATGGGCACCATGACCGGACTCTCCCGCGAAGCAGGGTTGTCCGACGCGAAGGGCGACTTCCCCCGACTGCGCTCGGCGCTGATCGTCGAGGGCGTCGGCGCGATCGCGGGCGGCGCGACCTCGTCGTCGTCGAACACGGTGTTCATCGAGTCGGGTGCGGGCATCGGCGAGGGGGCGCGCACGGGCGTGGCGAACCTCGTGACCGGCGCACTGTTCCTGCTCGCCATGTTCATCTCGCCACTGACCTCGATCGTGCCGTCCGAGGTGGCGTCGGCCGCTCTCGTGCTCGTGGGCGCGCTGATGATGGCGCAGATCCGGCACATCGACCTCACCGACCTGTCGGCGCTGATCCCGGTGTTCCTCACGATGATCGTGATGCCGCTCACCTACTCGATCGCCAATGGCATCGGCGCCGGCTTCATCGGCTGGGTCGTGGTGCGCTCGCTGTCGGGCAAGGCACGGCAGATCAGCCCGCTGCTGTGGGTCGTCGCGGCCGGCTTCGTGATCTACTTCGCCCGCGGCCCGGTCGAGCATCTGCTCGGCGGCTGATCGCTTGCGGCCACCTACCGACGGCGGCCGCGCGTCGATAGCATGTGCGCGGAGGGCGCCATGGGTCTCGAGGTGCGAGTCCGGTTCAGCGGCGAAGCCGCGCGCGACCCCGATGTGCTCGAACTCCGGGTGCACGGCGTCAACAACACCACCCCGGCGGCGTTGCTCGACCTGCCGCCGGGCGACGTGCGGTTCGTCGCCGGCGACAAGCTCGGCTCGTTCTGGGCGCCCACGCCGCAGGCGCTCGCCGACGCGAGGCCGGGGAGTCGCGGCTACGTGCCGAAGGGGATCACCCGCCAGGCGTATTCCTGGGGCGGCATGGTGCGCACGACCCCGAACTTCGGCGGGCTCGGCACCGCCGGCCAGGTGGCCGCGGTCGCGGCGCGCGTGCTGTATGCCCTGATCCTGCCGTTCAGCCTCGCCAACGCGGCCGCGTGGACACGCCGGCTGACCGTGCCGGGCGAGAACCGGGCGTCGGCCGGGTTCACCGCCGGTCTGGCGCGGCTGTTCGGCCTGACCCTGACCCTGCTCTACGCGACCACCGCCGCGACGGTCAGCGTCGATCTGATCGGCGCGCAGTGCGCCGCGACGCCCGGACTGTGCAGCCCCATCCAACCCCTGCTCGACCCGCTCTCCGGGTGGACGCCGGCTCAGCGGCTCGCCCTGTTCAGTCTGGGTCCGGTGCTGGCCGTCACGGGCCTGTGGGTGTTCTCCGCGTTCTCCCGGCTGCGCTATGACGTGCTGCCCGGAATGACGGAGCACATCGCCGGCCCATCGGAGCCTCGCCCGGCCGCCACCGCGGTGCTCGCGCAGCCCGGCTTCTGGTCGAACCGCATCACCGGCCTGCTGGCGAGGATGCATCTGGCCTGTGCCGTGCTGCTGGTGTGCGTGCTCGTCTCTTCACGCATGAGCGGCGGGCGCTGGTGGTTCACGCTGATCACGCTGGCGTCGGCCATCCTGCTGCTGCTGTGCGTGCTGCTGGCGTGCTGCCTGCCGACCATGACGATCACCCCGATCGAGGCGCGCACGGCGCGCTGGCCGGCCGTGCTCAGCGCCGTGGCGCTCGGCTGCGCCCTCGGCCTGTTCGCCGTGCTGCTGGCCCTGCTCGCATGGTTCGCCGGCGCGCGGCCGCCCGCACCGGCACCCGACCAGCTCGGCATCGTCGCGCTGGTCATCGTCGCGGCGGCATCCGCGACCGCACTCACGGGTCTGCTCTGGCGGCCGCTCGCACGGCGCGCCCAGACGGCATGGCGCGGCTGCGCGCCCGCAGTGTTCATGACGATCGCGCTCGCGGTGGCGGTCGGCTGGAGCGCCATCGTGGTCGTCTCGGCGGGCAACTGGCTGAACGCCCGCACGGCCGCCTCGGCCCTGATCGCTCCGCACAGCGCGCTACGCGTCTCACCGGTGTGGGTGGCGCTCGGCACCGGCATCCTGACGTGTGCGGCACTGGCCGTGGTGATCGTGCTGGCGCTCGCCGCGTTCCCGCGTTCGCTGGTGCGGCGCGCGCACGCCTGGCATGCCCCGACCTCGGCGCAGGGCGAGGCCCCACTCGTGCGACCCGGCGTGATGCCGATCTCCCCCGCCGTGCTGTATGCGCGCGTCGCGGCCAAGCGCCGCACCGCGGCCCGGATGCACCTGCTCGAGCCGGCGGCCGCGGTGCTCGCGGTGCTGCTCGGGGTCGGCATCCTCGCCGGTGGCGCGTGGGCGTACCTCGCCGACGTGCGCGGCGTGCCGCTGTGGTCGGTGCCGTTCGGCGGCCACGCGGCGCAGGCGCTGCGCAGCTGGCTCGACGTGGCGCTGTGGTGCCTGGGCGCGACCGGGCTCGCCCTGGTCGCGGTGCTGGCGAGCGGCGCGACGGCGCGCACGCCGCGCCCGCTCGGCATCGTCTGGGACATCGCCTGCTTTCTGCCGCGCACCGGCCAGCCGTTCGGCCCGCCGTGCTTCGCGCAGCGAGCGGTGCCCGAGCTGGCCGGGCGCATGTTCGAGTGGGTCGGCGGCGGTCCACGGCGCACCGTGGTGCTCGTCGGGCACAGCATGGGCGCGGTGCTCGCGGTCAGCGCGCTCGGACTGCTCGCGAGTTCGGCACAGACCCGCGATGCGCTCGACCGCATCCGACTGCTCACCTTCGGCGTGCAGTTGCGCGCCTATTTCGGACGGATGCTGCCCGAGCTG
>CAYLMS010000201.1:0-3921 GCA_964384455.1 uncultured Microbacterium sp.
GTCGGTGATCTTCATCGCGTAGGCGGCCATCGATCCGGCGCCGGACCCGCGGCCTGGACCCACCCGGATGCCGTTGCGCTTGGCCCAGTTGATGAAGTCGGCGACGACGAGGAAGTAGCCGGGGAAGCCCATCTGCACGATGACACCGGTCTCGTACTCGGCCTGCCGACGCACCTGATCGGGGATGCCGTGTGGGAAGCGCTCCGCCAGCCCGCGCTCGACCTCCTTGACGAACCAGCTCTGCTCGGTCTCGCCGTCGGGCACCGGATAGCGCGGCATGAAGTTCGCCGAGGTGTCGAACTCCACGCGGCAGCGTTCGGCGATCAGCAGCGTGTTGTCGCACGCCTCGGGATGATCGCGGAACACCTGGCGCATCTCACCCGCGGTCTTCAGGTAGTAGCCGTCGCCGTCGAACTTGAACCGCTTCGGGTCGTCGAGCGTGGAGCCGGACTGCACGCACAGCAGCGCCGCATGCGCCGGTGCGTCGTGCTGGTGGGTGTAGTGCAGGTCGTTGGTGCCGACCAGCGGGATGCGGAGGTCTTTCGCGATCTTCAGCAGATCGCCCATCACGCGGCGTTCGATGTCGAGCCCGTGGTGCATGATCTCGGCGAAGTAGTTGTCGCGCCCGAAGATGTCCTGGAACTCGGCCGCGGCCGCGCGGGCCGCGTCGTACTGGCCGAGTCGCAGGCGGGTCTGCACCTCGCCGGAGGGGCAGCCGGTGGTCGCGATGAGCCCGGCGCTGTGGGTCTGCAGCAGCTCCCGGTCCATCCGCGGCTTGAAGTAGTAACCCTCGAGGCTCGCCCGCGAGGACAGCCGGAACAGGTTGTGCATGCCCGCGGTGGTCTCGCTGAGCAGCGTCATGTGGGTGTACGCGCCGGAGCCCGACACGTCGTCGTCGGACTGCTCCGACGTGCCCCAGCGCACCCGCGCCCGGTCGGCGCGGTGCGTGCCCGGCGTGACGTACGCCTCGATGCCGATGATCGGCGTGATGCCGGCATCCGTCGCCGCCCGATAGAACTCGTAGGCCGCGAACGTGTTGCCGTGGTCGGTCACCGCGATGGCCGGCATCTGCTGCGCGGCCGCCTCCTGCACCAGCGCGCCGATGCGCGCGGCCCCGTCGAGCATCGAGTACTCGGTGTGCACGTGCAGATGCGCGAAGGAGTCGGAGGCCACGCGTCGAGTCTACGTAGCGGTGCCGACGCGCCCGGGTGGCACGCAGGCAGTGCCCGGCCGCCTGCGAGACGCTGAAGCGGTGCCGACGCGCCCGGGTGGCACGCTTATGCACGGCCCGCTGCCGGCGGCAGGCGGCAGCGGCAGCCGCACACTGGAAGCATGACCGCCCTGCGCCCGCCCCGCGGGCTCGCCGTGTTCTGGATCGTCGGCGGGCTGTTCGCCGGCGTCACCAGCTTTCTGCTGTTCCTGGAGTACGTCGGCCAGCTCACCGGCCGTGCCGCGATCATCAGCTGCTCGATCAGCCCGGTCGTCACCTGCGGGCCGAACCTGCTCGCTCCGGCCGGCAACCTGCTCGGCTTCACGAACTCGCTGATCGGCATGGTGGCGTTCTGCGGCCCGATCTTCGCAGGGGCCAGCGCGCTGGCCGCTCCTGCGGGCCTCGCCCGCTGGTACTGGCGCACCTTCTCGGCCTTCACGCTCGGCGGCTTCGCACTGGTGCACTGGTTCGCCTGGCGCAGCGTGTTCGAGTTCGGTTCGCTGTGCCCGTGGTGCATGACCGTGTGGCTCGCGACCATCCCGCTGTTCTGGTTCACGGCCGGCTGGTCGGTGCGCGACGGCATGTGGGGCGACGGACCGCGCGTGCGAAGGGTCGGGGCCGTGCTGTTCGCGTGGGCGCCGCTGATCACGATCCTCGACTACGCGCTCATCGCGGTGGCCGCGCAGCTGCGCCTGGATGTGCTCGGTTCGCTGTTCTGACGTGCGTCGAGCAGGCGCCTGCGGCTACTCGCCGCGCAGCACCTCGAGCGCGTGAGCGAGGTCCGGCGGATACGCCGCGGTGAAGCCCACCCGTTCGCCCGTGCGCGGGTGGGTGAACGCGAGCTCGCGCGCATGCAGCCATTGCCTGCTCAGTCCGAGCCTGGCTGAGAGAGCGGGGTCGGCGCCGTAGAGCGGGTCCCCCGCGCACGGGTGCCGGAGGGCGGCCATATGCACCCTGATCTGGTGGGTGCGCCCGGTCTCGAGCCCGATCCGCAGCAGCGACGCCGCGCGGAATGCCTCGATCGTCTCGTAGTGGGTCACCGAGTCGCGGCCGTCGGGCGTGACGGTGAACTTCCACGGGTGGGTCGGATGCCGCCCGATGGGTGCGTCGATCGTGCCCGCGAGCGGGTCGGGGTGGCCCTGTACGAGCGCGTGGTAGATCTTGTCCACTTCGCGCAGCTTGAACGCGCGCTTGAGGGCCGTGTACGCCGTCTCGCTCTTGGCGACCACCATCAGCCCGCTGGTGCCGACGTCGAGGCGGTGCACGATGCCCTGCCGCTCGGCGGCGCCGCTGGTGGCGACCCGGATGCCGGCCGCGGCGAGCGCCCCCGGCACGGTCGGGCCGTCCCAGCCGGGCGAAGGATGCGCAGCCACTCCTCCAGGCTTGTCGATCACGACGAGGTCGTCGTCCTCGTGCACCACGGCAAGACCGGGCACGGCCAACGGCACGACGACCGGCTCGCTGCGCGGCTGCCACTCCACCTCGAGCCACCCCCCGGCGCGCAGCCGATCCGATCTGCCGAGCACACGGCCGTCGAGCAGCACCCCGCCCGCGTCGGCGACCTCGGCCGCGAACGTGCGCGAGAAGCCGAGCAGGCGTGCGAGCGCTGCGTCGGCCCGGGCGCCGTCGAGCCCGTCCGGCACCTCCAGTGCGCGCGACTCCACGTCAGTGTTCGACGTCGCGCGGGGCGTCGTGCGGGGCGTCGTGCTGGGCATCGTGCTCGGCATCGTGCTCGGCATCGTGCTCGGCATCGTGCGGGGCGTCGTGCTGGGCATCGCGCTCGACCGCGTCGACGGACCGGCGCGGTTCACGGGTGCCATCCATCCGCACCCCGAGCACCACCAGCAGCGCCACGGCGATCATGCTGCACACGATAAACATGTCGGCGATGTTGTAGATCGCCGGGATCAGCCACGGCGTCGAGATGAAGTCGACCACAGAGCCGACCGGGAATCCGGGAGCGCGGAACAGCCGATCGCCCAGGTTGCCCAGCACCCCGCCGAGCAGGCATCCGAGCGTGATCGCCCACGCCCGCGCACGCACGCGCGTGACGGTGAGCCACACGATGCCCGCCGCCACCGCGCTGAGCGCGATGGTGAACAGCCAGGTCACCGAGGTGCCCAGCGAGAACGCCGCCCCCGGGTTGCGCACGTAGTAGAAGATCAGGAAGTCGCCGAGCACGTGCACGGGCGTCTGCGAAGGCAGCGTGTGCACAACGGCGAACTTCGCCGCCTGGTCGGCCGCCAGCACCAGCACCGCGAGGATCGCGATGACGGTGCCGGCGACCGCGGCCCGAAGAGGTCTGCGGCTCGTCACCGGTTCGGCGCGGCCTACAGGCCGGAGGCCGCCACCGGAGCCGGACCCGACGGCGTGACAGTGGCGTCGAGGTCGCGAAGGTGGCCTTCGATGTAGGTGCGCAGTTGAGTGCGGTAGTCGCGCTCGAACTGGCGCAGCTCGGTGATCCGGCTCTCCAGTGCGCTGCGATCCTTCTCGAGCCGAGCCATCTCGTCGCGGCCCTTGGCTTCGGCCTCGGCGACGATCGTCGCAGCCTCCGAGCGGGCCTCCGACACCAGCTGGTCGCGCTGGGCCTTGCCCTCGGCGACGTGCTCGTCGTGCAGACGCTGCGCGAGTTCGATGATGCCCGCACTGGCGGCGGCGGGCATGCCCTCCGCCGCGGCAGGCGGCGCCTCGACGACGGGCGCGGGAGCGAT
>CAYLMS010000202.1:0-3919 GCA_964384455.1 uncultured Microbacterium sp.
ACCCGCCGATGCCAGCGGTGCGCTGTGCAATTCGACGGCGATCACCCCCGCCCGTCCGGAGGCGTCGGTCAGCCGGGCGACGTCGTCGCGCAGCCGCGCGGTGTGATCGAGCGCCCGCGCACGGCCGTGCCGGTCGCGCGAGGCGAGACCGTAGGCGGCGTCTGCGGCCAGTGACCCCACCGTGTCGCCGATCGCCGAGACCACCAGGTCGGCTGCGGGCGGGAGCGTGCGCAGCAGCCAAGCCGGATCCTGCGCGTGCAGTCTGCCCGGCCACGGCAGCTCGAGGCCGCGCACGCCGGGCAGTGCCAGCACGTGGTGCAGGTATTCGGTCTCGATCCCGGCATCCCACGCGACCAGCGCCGGTGACGCGGCGTAGGCGCCGACGATGACGTCCATCACGACCATCCTCCGGATCAGGATGCCTGGGCGATCGCGCGCTGCAACGGAGCGTAGTGCTCAACGACGGCGATCCGGTACGCGTCGACGTCGCCCGCCCGCGCGGCGCGCAGCATGTCGCCGTGCGCGTGCGCGGTGTCGAGGATGTCGTCGGGCGTGACGATGCCCAGCCGGGGCGCGACCGCGGTGTGCACGTCCCAGAACGCGCCGACCAGCTGACCGACCAGCTGGTTGTCGAGGCTTGCGAGCATCGTGGTGTGGAACGCACGGTCGGCCTCGAGGAACGTGCGCCCCTCGCTCGCCCGCTTCTCCATCTCGTCGACCAGAGCGTCGAGCTGCTCCTGATCGGCGGCGTGATCGCCGTGCATGGCGGCGACCACCTGCTCGGCCAGCGCCAGGTCAAGAGCGAGCCGCACCTCGACGACGTCGCGCAGCGCCGTGAACGCCTCCCGCGGCGACAGCACGCTGCGGAACACGAGCGCCTGCACCATCGGGTCCAGCGACATCTCCCCCACGAAGGTGCCGTGGCCGTGGCGCACGTCGACGATGTCGAGCGTGGACAGCGTGCGCATCGCCTCCCGCACCGAGGAGCGCGACACGCCCAGCGTGTCGCACAGTTCCGCCTCGGTGGGCAGCGGGTCGCCCGGCCCAAGACCCCTGGTGAGGATCAGCTCCTTGATCTGATCGGCGCTCGTGGCACGCCTCATGCGCCGGTCGTGCGCGGGGATCGTCGTCATGTCGTGCTCCGAGGTGTCGATTTGGTCACGCCTATTGTTGCGCGTCTCGATCTGTGGTTATAGTACGTCAGATATCTGATGTCCGTCGATATCGAACCTGCACCACCAAAGACAGGAAATCCATGTTCAAGATCAGGAACCGACGGCGCACCGCGGCGCGCGTCACCGCGGTCGCCGCGAGCGTGCTCGCGGCGGCGCTCGTGTTCACCGGCTGCACCGGGGCCGGCACCCCGACGTCGTCGCCGAGCACGTCGGCGAAGGCCATCGACCCGAACGGCACCATCCAGGCCGGCATCTCCTACTCGCTCAGCGGCAGCTTCGACCCCATCCTCGCCTCGGGGGCGGTCACGGTCGCCGCGAACTGGCACATCTTCGAAAGCCTGGTCGACCTCGACCCGGTGACCAAGAAGCCGACGCTCGCGCTGGCCTCGGCGATGCCGAAGAAGCTCAACGCCACCACCTACGAGGTGTCGCTGCGCAAGGGCGCCAAGTTCTCCGACGGCACCCCGGTGACCGCCGACGACGTGATCTTCAGCTTCCAGCGCACGATGGACCCGGCCCAGTCCGGCTTCTTCGCCAGCTTCGTGAGCTTCATCGACTCAGTCACGAAGGTCGACGACACGACCGTCAAGATCACCACCAAGTTCCCGTTCGCGCTGTTCACCCAGCGGCTGGGCGTCGTGAAGATCGTCCCCAAGGCGCTCGTCGAGAAGGACCCGAAGGCCTTCGGTGCGCACCCGGTCGGCTCCGGCCCGTACGCCCTGGTCTCGGCCGTGCCGAACGAGGCGGTCGTGTTCACGAAGAACACCTACTACAACGGGCCGCGCCCGGCGCTGGCCGCAGGCATGAAGTGGAACCTGCTGTCCGACCCGGCTGCGCGCGTCACCGCGATGCAGTCCGGCACCATCCAGGCGATGGAGGACGTGCCCTACATCGACGTCGACACGCTGAAGAACAGCGGCGTCGACGTGAAGACCGTGCAGTCGTTCGGACTGCTGTTCCTGATGTTCAACCAGGCGCAGAAGCCGTTCGACGATGTGCGTGTGCGTCAGGCGTTCTTCTACGCGCTCGACATGAACAAGATCATCCAGACCGGCATGCTCGGCAACGCGACGGCGGCGACCTCGTTCCTGCCGACCACGAACCCGGCCTACCACAAGGCCTCGACGGTCTACACCTACAACCCGACCAAGGCCAAGGAGCTGCTGCAGCAGGCGGGTGTCAGCAACCTGTCGATCACGCTGCTTGCCACCGACACCGGCTGGGTGAAGGATGTCGCGCCGCTGGTGAAGGAGTCGCTGGACAAGGCCGGCATCAAGACCACGCTGGACATCGCAGCCTCCCCCGCGCAGTACCAGAAGGTCGATGCGGGCAACTACCAGGTGCTCCTCGCCCCCGGTGACCCGTCGGTGTTCGGCAACGACCCCGACCTGCTGATGAACTGGTGGTTCGGCGACAACGTGTGGCCGAAGACGCGCATGCACTGGGCGACCTCGCCCGAGTACCAGCAGCTCACCGCACTGCTGGCGCAGGCGCAGCAGCAGTCGGGCGCGGCGCAGCAGGCCACGTGGAACAAGGCGTTCGACCTGATCGCCCAGCAGGTGCCGCTGTACCCGCTGTTCCACCGCAAGCTGCCCACCGCGTGGAGCGACTCGCAGCTGGTCGGCTTCCAGCCGGTGCCCACCACGGGACTGTCGTTCCTTGGGGTCGGCGTCGCGAAGAAGTAGCACTCTGCCGGGGCGGGCGCTGCTCGCCCGCCCCGGCAGCCCCGCGCATTCGCGCGCAGGCATCCAGTCAAGAAAGGAGGGACGATGTCCAACGTTCTCCGCCTCGTGGGCCGCAGGCTCCTGCTGCTGCCGGTGATGATCCTCGGCGTCACGTTCCTCGTGTACTTCGTGATGTCGTTCTCGCCGGTGGACCCGGCGATGATCGCCCTGGGCGAGGGCTCGAGCCCCGCCGAGCGCGAGGCATGGCGCGAGGCTGCCGGCCTGAACGCACCACTGCTGGTGCGCTACGTGCAGTTCCTCGCCGGCCTGCTGCACGGCGACCTCGGCACCTACACCGCCCGCCAACTGCCGGTGAACTCCGCCATCGCCCAGGCGTTCCCGGTGACCATGCAGCTCACGTTCTTCGGTCTGATCATCGCCGTGTTCTTCGCGGCGATCCTCGGCGTCGTCGCGGCGCTGTACCGCGACCGCTGGCCCGATCAGGTCATCCGCGTCTTCTCCATGGCATCGCTGTCGATGCCGTCGTTCTGGCTCGCGGTGCTGCTGATCCAGCTGTTCACGCTCCAGCTCAAGCTCGTGCCCGCGGCCGGCCCGCTGCCGCCGCTGACCCAGGATCCCGTCGGCTGGTTCAACCGGATGCTGCTGCCCGCCGTCGCGCTCGCCGTGCCGGTGATCGGCCAGCTCAGCCGCATCGTGCGCACCGCGATGGTCGAAGAGCTCGACCGCGACTACGTGCGCACCGCGATCGGCGCCGGCCTCCCCCGTGGTGTGGTGGTCGCCCGCAACGTGCTGCGCAACGCGCTGATCACCCCGGTGACGGTGCTCGGGTTGCGGATCGGCTACCTGCTGGGCGGCGCGATCGTCATCGAGGTCATCTTCTCGCTGCCCGGCATGGGCATGACGATCTTCGAGGGCATCACCAACAACGAACCCAACCTCGTGCAGGGGGTGACGCTGGTCGTGGCGATCGCCTTCGTCGTGATCAACATCATCGTCGACCTGCTGTACGTGCTCATCAACCCGCGGATCAGGTCGGTGTGACATGCGACGCAAGCTGAC
>CAYLMS010000203.1:0-3913 GCA_964384455.1 uncultured Microbacterium sp.
CGGGCGCACGGGCCCGGACTACTTGATGACGGTCTTCTTCTGGACCACGACGGCTCGGCCTTCACGCGCATCACCTCGGCGCGCACGACCCGGAAGTACTGCGGCACGAACACGACGGTGATCGAGATGGCCGCGGCGAGCACCCCGCCCCACAGCTTGGACTGCCCGTGCGTGATCACGATCGCCACCACGATCGCCAGCAGCAGCGAAGGGAATGCATAGATCGCGTCGGCGATGACCACCAGCACGCGGTCGACCCAGCCGCCGAAGTAGCCCGACAGCAGTCCTACGGCGACGCCGATGAAGATGGAGAACAGGATGGCGCAAACGATCACCAGCAGCGCGGTCTGCGCGCCCCAGATCGCCCGCGACAGCACATCGAAGCCGCTCACGGTGGTGCCGAGCAGGTTGGTCGCATTGGGCGGGATCTGGGTGCCGAAGTCGTGCCCGTTCACGCCCTGCTGGGCGAACCCGTAGGGCGCGATCCACGGGGCGAAGGCCGCGGTGAGCACGAACAGCCCGGTGAGGGTGAGCCCCACCACGAGCATGGTGCGCTGCCAGCCGACGCTGTGACGCAGGTGGGAGACGACCGGGATGCGGTCGGCCAGGCGCCGCCGCGCGGGGGCGGGCGCCGTGCGCGGCGCGTCGAGCACACCCGTCTCGAGCGGGTCGGGTGCCGGCTGATCGCTCATCAGTACCTCACCCGCGGGTCGATCAGCATCGCGATGATGTCGACGACGAAGTTGGCGACGGCCACGATCACGGCGGTCATCACCACGATGCCCTGCACGGCCACGAAGTCCCGCGCCTTCAGGTATTCGGCGAGCATGAACCCGAGGCCCTTCCATTCGAACGAGGTCTCGGTGAGCACCGCGCCGCCCAGCAGCGCGGCGATCTGCAGCCCCATCAGGGTGACCACCGGGATGAGCGCCGGCCGGTAGGCGTGGGTGGTGACGAGCCGATACTCGCTCACTCCGCGCGAGCGGGCGGAGGTGACGTACTGCGCGCCGAGCGTGCCGATCACGTTGATCCGCACGAGCCGCAGAAACACCCCGCCCACGAGGATGCCGAGAGTGAGCCCCGGCAGCACCGCGTGCCAGAGCACGTCGCCGATCGCCTCGGGGCTGCCCAGGCGCAGGGCATCGATCAGATAGATGCCGGTGGGATTGTTCATCGACTGCAGTTCGAGCTCCACGCGGGTGGAGGCGCGGCCCGAGACGGGCAGCACATTGAACTGCACCGCGAAAATCAGCTTGAACAGGATGGCGATGAAGAAGACCGGGGTCGCGTAGCCCAGGATGGCACCCACCCGCAGCACCGCGTCCTGCCAGCGGTCGCGCTTGTAGGCGGCGATCAGCCCGAACGGGATGCCGATCAGGAACGCGACGATGAGTGCGTAGAACGCCAGCTCGAGGGTGGCCGAGCCGTACTGCAGCAGGATGTCGGTGACCGGGCGGTGGTCGGTCAGCGTGGTGCCGAAGTCGCCACGGAACACCCGCCCCAGGTAGTCCAGGTACTGCACGATGATCGGCCGGTCGTAGCCGGCCTCGTGGATGCGCTTGGCGAGCTGATCGGGCGGCAGCCGCCCGCCGAGCGCCGCCGTGATCGGGTCACCGGTCAGCCGCATGAGGAAGAACACCGTGGTCACCAGGATGAACACGGTGGGGATGATCAGCAGCAGCCGCACCAGGATGAACCGCCAGAGCCCGCCGCCGCGGGTCTTGACCCGTGGGGCGACAGCGCTGTCGTCGATGGCAGTGGCCATGAGTGACACCTTAGGAGATCCGAGCCGGTGGCGGGTGGGGCGCTGCGCCCCACCCGCCACCTCGCTGTGCTACTTGTGCAGCGGTGCGTAGCGGAACTTGAACGAGGCGTCCAGGGTGGTGCCCTGCACGGCCGCGCCCACGACCGCGACCTGCGCGCCCTGCAGCAGCGGCAGGGTCGGCAGGTCCTTGGCCAGGAGGTCCTGGATCTGCTGGATCTGCTGAGTGCGGGCCGAGGCATCCGTCTCGGTGGCCTGCTTGGCGATCAGCGCCTGCACGTCGGCGTTGTCGTAGTGGTTCTTCAGGAAGTTGTCCTTCGAGAAGAACGGCGTCAGGTAGTTGTCGGCGTCCGAGTAGTCCGGGAACCAGCCGAGCTGGTAGATCGGATACACGTCGGCGACGCGGTCCTTCGAGTACTGCACCCACTCGGTCTGCGCGAGGTTGACGGTGAACAGACCGCCCGTCTCGAGCTGCGTCTTGTAGGCGGCGTACTCGTCGCCGGAGGACTGGCCGTAGTGGTCGCCGTTGTACTGGATGTTCAGCGTGACCGGGGTCTTCACTCCGGCTGCGGCGAGCACCGCCTTCGCCTTGTCAACGCTCGGGCCGCCGTTGCCGTCGCCGTACACACCCTTGAGCGAGGTGGTCGCGCCGGTCATGCCCTGCGGGACATACGAGAACAGCGGCGTGTAGGTGTTGCGGTACACATCCTTGGCCACCTTGGCGCGGTCCATCAGGTCGGCCATCGCCTGGCGCACCGCCAGGGCCTTCGCCGGGTCGGCGTCGGGGGTCTTCGCGCCGAACGGCATGGTGTTGAAGTTGAACACCATGTAGCGGATCTCGCCACCGGGGCCCTTGACGACCTTGACCTTGGAGTTCGTGGCCAGGCTGTCGACATCCGTCGCCGACAGGCTGCGGAAGGCGACGTCGATGTCGCCGTTACCGACCGCGAGCTTGAGGTTCGACGGATCGGCGTAGTACTTCACCGTGACGCCCTTGTTGGCGGCCGCGCCGAGTTCGCCCTTGTAGTCGGGGTTGGGCGCGTAGTTGATCAGTTCGTTGATCTTGTAGGAGGTGATCACGTACTGGCCCGCGAACGCCTTCGCCTTGACGATGTCGGCGTCGGGGGTGACCTTGTCGGCCGAGAACACCTTCTCGTCGACGATCGGCGCGGCGGGGCTGGAGAGGATCTGCGCCCAGGTCTGGTCGTTCGCCGCCTTGAGGTGGAACACGACGGTCGTCGGGTCAGGCGTGTCGACGCTGGCCAGGTTGCCGAGCAGCGTGGCCGGACCGTTCGGGTCGTTGATCTTCACCTGGCGGTCGAACGAGAATTTGACGCTCGCCGAGGTGAGCGGGTCGCCGTTGGCGAACTTCAAGCCCGGCTTGAGCTTGACGGTGTAGTCGGTCGGCGAGGTGAACTCGGCCGAGGTGGCGATGTCGGGGGTGACCTCCGAGGTGCCGTACTTGCTGTTCATCAGGAACGGATAGATCTGGTTCATGACGGCGAACGAGCCGTTGTCGTACGAACCCGCCGGGTCGATCGAGGTGATCTTGTCGGTCGTGCCGATGAGGAGCGGCGCGCTGGACGTGCCGCCCGTAGCGTTGTTGCCGCCGCCGCCGGCGCAGCCGGCGAGGACGAGAGCTGTGGCGCCGATGGCGGCGGCGGTGAAGACCAGACGCCCGCGTCCACTGTTGTGCAGTGTCATTGTGCTACCTCTGTTGTCAGGGAACGGGCCGCGCAGAATGGCACGGCCCCGAACCATACTCTCGGCCCGGACGACGCCCGGGCAAACACGGTGAAGGATTCGTAACCAGAACGAGATGCTCGGGCATGGGCGCGCGGCCCGGCTTGCGCGGGGCGCGCAGGCCGCGTGACACGCACTCAGGCTGATTCGGGACGCCGGACGCCCCAGCCCCACCCCAAGCACCATCCAGCCTGAATCCGTGCCCGCCGGGGTGCCCGGCGTGCGCGGCGCGGCGCCGGCCGGAGCGACCCCGCGGCGGCTACGAACGCAGGCCGCGGGTTCAGAGCACCTTGGACAGGAAGGCCCGCGTGCGCTGGCGCTGCGGGTTGCCGAGCACCTCGCGCGGGTCGCCAGCTTCCACCACGACCCCACCGTCGCCCTGCGGGTGGTCAAGATCGCGGCCGGGGT
>CAYLMS010000204.1:0-3882 GCA_964384455.1 uncultured Microbacterium sp.
CTCGCCACGAGCAGCGGCTCGAGGTTGGCGCGTGCGGCGTAGATGGCGGCGGTGTAGCCGGCCGGCCCCGATCCGATGATGACGACCTGACGCACGGGCATCCCCTTCCACTGCTCCGGATGACTCAACCCAGCCTAGCCGCGGGGTGTTCCCGCGCCGCGGTGTAGTGACGTTCAGCGTCGCGCGACGCGACGCAGCAGGGCGAGGGCGGCATCGAGCTCGGGGGCGCGCAGCAGCGCCAGCATCCCGGCGTACACGACCACGCAGACGGCGCCGATGATCGCGGCTCCGGCCGCCCCGAGCAACTGGCTCGACAGGGTCCAGCCGTTCGGGCCGCCCAGCAGCAGGTAGGTGAGCCATCCGGCCCCTGCGGCGGGCAGTGCGGCGACCGCGAAGCGCGCATGCGCGACCACCCACGAGCGCACGGGCAGGCCGCCGAGCCTGCGGTTCAGCAGCCAGGTCGCGACCGCCAGTTGCACGATGTTCGACAGCGACTGCCCGAGCGCCACGCCCGCCGCGAGAAACTCGGTGGGCAGCGTTGCCGCGGCCACGAGCGCGGTGATCACGACCAGCACCCCTTGCAGCAGGGTGAACAGGAACGGCGTGCGGGTGTCGTGATAGGCGTAGAACGTGCGCTGCACCACGAACTGCACCGCCAGCGGCACCAGGGCGACCAGATAGCACAGCAGCACCAGCGCGGCGGTCTGCGCCTCGGCGGCCGACCGCGAGAACACGCGCGAGGCGGGGCCCGCGGCCACGGCGAGGGCCGCCGTGGCGCCCACGATGAACACGCCGAGGGTGCGGATGCTGCGGGTCATGTCGGCACGCACGTCGTCGTGCCGACCCGCCTCGGCGTGCTCGCTGAGCCGAGTGAAGTAGGGCGTGCCGATCGACAGCACGATGATCGAGTACGGCAGCATGAACAGCAGCCACGCGTTCTGCGACGCGAACACGCCAGGGCTTCCCTCGGGTGGGAACACCCGGGTCTGCACGATGCCGGCGAGCTGGCCGACCAGCACCATGAGGAACGTCCAGCCGGCCAGGCGCCCGATGTGGCTCAGGCCCACCCCGCGCCAGCGGAAGTCGGGGCGCACGTGCAGTCCGGCACGACGCCAGAACAGCAGCAGGATGCCGGTCTGCAGCACGATGCCGAGAGTCGCGGTGCCCGCCAGCAGCGCCACCATCGATCCCGTCCAGTCCGACGCCGCGGTGCGCGCGCCGAACACGGCGATGAACGCGACGAAGCCGGCGATCGACACCAGGTTGTTCACGATCGGCGCCCAGTTGTACGGGCCGAACACGCGCCGCGCGTTGAGCGTCTCGCCGAGCAGGGCGTAGAGGCCGTAGAAGAAGATCTGCGGCAGGCACCAGTAGGCGAAGGCGGTGGACAGCGCGGCCTGTTCGGCGGAGAACCTCGGCTGGTACAGCTGCACGAGCGCCGGCGCGAGCACCACCGCGACCGCCGTGGTCGCCAGCAGCACCATCGTGCCGAGCGTGAGCAGCTTCGAGACGAAGGCGCGGCCGCCGTCGGCGTGCGCGCCGGCCTTGACGATCTGCGGCACGATCACCGCGGTGAGGATGCCGGTGGAGATGATCGCGTAGATGTTGTTCGGCAGCTGATTGGCGATCGCGAACGCGTTGCCCGCGGCGGACTGGGAGCCGATGGCGGTGACCAGCACGACGGTGCGCAGGAATCCGGTCAGGCGCGACACGATCGTGCCGGAACCGATCAGCACGCTGGCCCGCCCGATGCCGCTCATGGGGTCTCCGTCCGCTCGGGGGCCGGTGCGTCGTGCGGATCGCGTGGCTGGAGCGCCGGTGCGCCGTGCGCATCCACGTCGAGTAGCGGCTCGTCGCTCGCCTCGGGCGCGGCGGTGCGTCGCATCCGCCTGCGCGTGAGCAGCGTGCGGGTCACGCCGACTGTCAGCAGCGCGGCGACGAGCACCAGCAGCGCGGTCACGCCGATGCCCTCCCACTCGGCGCGCACCCGCACGTCTGCCGTCTGCGGCTCGCCGATGTGCACCCCGGCCACGCTCTGCAGCCGCAGCCGCACGGCCACGTCGCCGCTGCCGATGCGCGCCTGCACCGGCACGTCGACCCGCGTGTTGCTCAGGGGACTGACCCGCACCTGTGTGGCCCGCTGCACGTCGAGGCGCAGGTCGTCGGGAGTCGCGATCAGCCACACGGTCACCGGATAGGGCAGGTCGTTGCGCACCCGGAACGGCAGGCCGGAGCTGGAGCTGATCAGATTCAGCGGCGACGGCGGGAGTATGCCCACCGCGCCGAGCGTCTTGGCCGTCGCATCGGCGTGTGCGGAGAGCGCCTTCTGCCACGCGGGCGCGTCGGCGAGCCATGCGCCGCCGAGCAGCTGCAGCAGCTGCGCGCGCTCCGGATCGGTGATCAGCGTCGGGTCGTCGAGCACCGTGGCGAAGGCCGTGAGCGACGTCTCGCCCGCGCGCAACTGCACGGTTGCTGCCGCCCGAGCCGTGTCGGCGGCGGTCGCACCCACCTCGACGGCGGCGGGGGCGGCGGAGACGAGGTCGCCGAGGGTCGCGCTGCGCACCCCCGGGGCGCCTTCGATGTCGCGGATCGCCGCCTGCAGCGCGGCCCGCGTGCGGGCGTTGGCGCGGTCGACGGTGACGAGCAACGGCCAATCGCCCGCTGAGCGCAGCGCGAGCTGCAGCTGTGCCATCGCCGCCGCGAGCGGCGCCCCGCGCAACGCCGTGCTGTCGTCGCCCATCCCGGAGGCGAGCTGCAGCTGGGCCGACACGAGCGAGTCGTACACGAGCACGCCCGCGTCGCGCACGCTGCCGCGTGCAGGCACCGCTGCGCCGTCGGCGCCGGTTTTCGTCGTCGCCGACGGGATCAGCGTGAGCCCCGCCGAAGGCGAGGTGCCGAGCCGCCCGAGGGCAGCGACGTCGGCGGCCGTCGCGCTGGCGCCCAACGGCCAGTAGGTGCCGGCGCGCCCGCCGCCGACATCAAGCAGCGTGGCCAGGGTGGGAAACGCCGGCGTCGGCGGTGCCGGTGTGGGCGTGGGCGTGGCCACCGGAGTGGCGGTGGCGGTGGGGAAGTCGGCGGCGGCCATGTAGGAGCGCAGTGACAGCGGTTCCAGCGGCGCCGTAAGCCCCGCGTGCAGCTGTGCGGCGACGTCGGCATCGCCGAACTGCAGCGCGAACCGGGAGTTGGGCAGCGTCTGCAGCCGAGCGAGCCACGTCACCGCCGTGGCCGGTGCGGAGGCGCCGAGCACCCGGATGGCGGCGGGCACCGCCGGGTCGACGGCCAGGATGGCATCGGTGCCGGTCACGGCATCCAACTGCTGGGTGAGCAGCCCGTCGGGCGCGGTGAGCGTCGTCAGTTGCGCCGCCGTGAGCAGTCCGGCCGACAGCGGTGGCGCAGTGATCGGCACGAGCACCCCGACCGGCCGGGTCTGGGCCGTCGCGGCCGGCACGATGAGCACGCTCGTGGAGGTCACCGTGCCGCTGACCCGCTCGTACCGGGCGAGCAGTGGGTACACCCCGGGCGGTCGCGTCGCCAGCGACGGGTCGGTGGCGGGCACGAAGACGCCGACCGAGGTCTGCGAATCGGGTGACAGCGCGGGCAGCGCAGTGGTGGCGATCACGTGGGTGCGCAGCTCGTCGCCGTCGCCGGCCAGCCACTTCTGCAGCGCCGCGCGGTCGGTGATAGCGGCGTCGCCGATCGCGAGGCTCGCGGGCCCGCCCGCCACGGCGACCGCGGTGCCGTTGCTCACGTTGAGCGTGGCGACGAGCGCATCGCCCGGTCGCACGACTCCGCTGGCGCTGGGAGCCAGGGTGAACGTCAGCGCACCGTGCGGCGACGGTGAAGGAGAAGGCGCGGCGGTGGCAGGGGATGCGGTCGCGCCGA
>CAYLMS010000205.1:0-3864 GCA_964384455.1 uncultured Microbacterium sp.
CGTCGTCCTCCGCCCGCGAGCCCTCCCCGTCGGCTTCGGCCACACTTCCCTGCGATGGTGCCAGAAATTCCGGCGTGCCATCGCAGAAAGGTGTCGCCAATCTGTGGGGGGTGGGGGGAGGGGGGGATGCGGCGGCCAGCGCCGCGTGCAGCTCGGCGGGGGTCAGCGGCAGGGGGTCGAGCGCGTAGCCGGCGCGGCGCAGGCGCAGCGCGGCCAGGGTCGCCGTCGGCAGCCACACGCCCATCTCGTGCAGGTGTTCGGCCCGGCCGCGCAGCACCTCGTCCACCGAGCCGTCGCAGGCCAGGGCGCCGTCGTGGTCGAGCACGAGCACGCGGTCGGCGAGCCCGATCGCCGCGTCGAGGTTGTGCTCGACGAGCACGACCGCACGGTCGCCGGCGGCCACGAGCGCACGCAGCGCCGCATAGACGTCGTCGACGCCGGCCGAGTCGAGGTTCGCGGTCGGCTCGTCGAGCACCAGCAGCGGCGAGCCCATCGCCAGGGCGCACGCGATCGCGAGCCGCTGCTTGCCTCCGCCCGACAGCCGGTCGGGGTTCTCGGCGCGGTGCTCCCATAGCCCCACCCGGCGGAGCGCCTGCTCGACGCGGCCCATCAGTTCATGCACCGGCATCCGCAGGTTCTCCAGGGCGAAGGCCACCTCATCGAGCAGCGTGCCCGTGACCAGTTGCGCGTCGGGGTCCTGGAACACCATCGCCACGTGCCGGCTCAGCTGCGCCACGGGCGTCTCGGCTGTGTCGAGGCCCGCCACCTCCACCGTGCCCCGCACGAGGGCGGGCACCGACTGCGGGATCAGCCCGTTCAGGGCGAGCGTCAGCGTGGACTTGCCCGACCCGCTCGGCCCCAGCAGCAGCACCACCTCTCCCGGGGCGATCTCGGCGCTCACCGGCCCGACGGCGTCGACCTCCTCGCCCTCGTACCGCACGGCCAGCGCGCGCAGCGCGAGCAGCGGCGCAGGTGCGGCATCGCCGGGCACGGCGAAGGAGTCTGCGGTGTTCATGACGGATCCCGGTTCACGCGGAGAGACATCCCGGACGCGGGACTTAGCATGTCCTAACTTAGCCGACCCTCACTCGCGCGGGCGACGGTAGCTCAGCCGCAGGCCAGTTCGTTGTCGTGCGCGACGAATCCGAACCGCAGCTCGCTCAGCTGCGGCGCGTGCAGGGGCCGCGTCGTGCGCAGGCGATAGCTGTATCGGATTCCGACATTCCATGCATGGAAGGAGCGCCCTGCGCGCAACGGCGGCGACGTGCAGCTGATGGTCGCGACGGATGCCGTCTGCTCGAGCCCGAGCGCGGCGACCACTGCGGCCACCGGCATCCCGAGTGCGGTCTGGGCGCCACCGCTGTCTACCCGAGTCGGCTCTGCGGAGAGCGTGCAGGTACCGCCGTCGGTCGCCACCGTGCAACTGTCCACGAGCGTGGTGTGGTCGACGGCAGCGGTCGACAGCACGTGCACGTCGACGGCCACCCGTGTGATCCGGGCCCCCGCGTCATGCAGTTGGGCGCCCGAGCGGGCGGCGGCGTCGGCGGCGAGCTGTGCACGGCTCGTGATCACGTCGAGGTCGGAGAGGCCGGCAACGGATGCCGCGGATGCCGCAGCCGTCGATGACGCCACGATCGTCGCCGCCGCGATCAGGACCGCAGCGATGACCAGCCGATCGCTCGTGCGCACCGTGCCTCCTCGCCGCCGCTGGCCTGACGCTAGCAGGTACGAAGCGCGCTGTCAGCCGCCGCCGGTGCGCGCCACCCCGGCGCGGCGCAGCCCCGCACCCACCCACAGGGCGAGCGCCGTCCAGGCGATCGGGCCCACCACCGACAGGGCGAGGAACACGACCTGCGCCCACAGCGGGAACGCCGACATATGGGCGACCAGGGCCACCACGACCGCCACGATCACGCCGATGATGCCGCCCGAGATGAAGAAGCGCCACGCGCCCCACGCGCGATAGCGGGTGACCGCGGCCACGGCCTCCTGGATGCCGCCGAACAGCAGTGCCGTGCCGAGGAAGCGTGGGGCGAAGCCCACCGCGAATGCGCTGGCCACGAGCGCCGCGATCAGGTGCGTGATGATCGCCACCAACGGCAGCCGCAGCGTCTCCTGCGCGACGATCCCGGGCAGCACGTGCGCACCGAGCAGCAGTCCGTACGCGGGCGCGGCGACCGCCAGCAGTGCCGGGGTGATCGCCCCCGCCACGCCGCCGACCACGCCGGTGGCGACGCCGATCGCCGCGCAGACCAGCAGCGTGCGGGTGGACAGAACGGATGCGGCCGGCATCCGTCCAGCGTAGCCGCGGGCCGCGCGGCTCACCGCCGCCGGCGGGGCCTGAGCCGCACCGTGGGCAGCGGGGGTGCGGGAATGCGCGCGCCGCCGTGGCCGGCCACCTCGCCGAACCTCGCGGACCGCTGCTGCCACGCGTCGCGCGCGGCCACGATCTCGTCATGACTGCGGGCGACGAAGTTCCACCACATCACGATCTCGTCGTCGAACGGCTCCCCGCCGAGCAGGAACAGCGTCGCGTCCTCGGCCGCCGTCACCTCGATGCGGTCGCGCCCCACGCCGAGGTAGAGCAGCTGCTGCCGCTGCAGCAGCACTCCCGCCGCACCGGAGGCAGCGACATCCGCAATGCCGTCGAGGCCGACCAGCGCATGCTCCCACTCGGGATGCAGCGGGATGCGCACCTGGGTGCCTGCGGGAATCCGCAGCTCGGCTCCCACGATGGGCGTGTGCGCGGTCGCGGGGGAGCGGATGCCGGCGAGCTCGCCGAGCACCAGCACGGCCGAGGCATCCCGACCCGAGTGGGCAGGCAGTACGATCACGGGCAGATCGTCGTGCTGCTCGAAGGCGGCAGCACCGTGCCGGCGATGCTCGGGCAGCGCCACCCACAACTGCAGCGCATCGAGCGGCATCGGCTCGTCGCCCGCAGAATACTCGGAGTGCGCGATGCCGGCGCCGCTGGTCATCAGGTTCAGCGCACCGCGGCGCACGAGCACGTCGCTGCCGAGGCTGTCGCGGTGGCGCACCTCGCCGGCCAGCGGCCAGGTCACCGTCTGCAGGCCGAGATGCGGATGCGGGTCGACCCGCATGACGGTGGTCTGCGGCCCGAATCGGTCGAGGAAGCACCACGCGCCCACCATCGGCAGCTCGCGGTGCGGCAGCAGCCGGTGCACAGACATCGCCCGGATGCCGCCCAGCGGCACCTCCCGCGCGTCGAGCACGAGCGCCCTCGGCCCGTCGCACGCGGTCGCTGCCTGGGTGTGCTCAGGCCCCACATCGAGGCGGGTCATGGGCGCTCCCTCCGTCAGCATGCGCGCCGGGTGCGCGGATCGCGTCGGCCGCCACCCTGACGCGGCCGGACGCGGCCGGATGCGGGGATCCTACTCGTGCCGACGCCGGCCGGCACCCCTGCCGGGCCGCGCCTGGCGTCGCGCGGCACCTGCCCCTTCCCCGGCAGCGCTCGGTGTCGCGCCCGCGCCGGCTCGAGTGGCAGTCCTGGTCGCTTCGGAGGGCGGGATGCGGCGCGAACTGCCACTCGAAGGGTGCCTGCGCCGGCTCGAGTGGCAGTTCTGGTCGGTTCGGAGGGCGGGATGCGGCGCGAACTGCCACTCGAAGGGTTCCTTGGCCCCGGGCGGCAGCACGTCGCCGGTGCCGGTTAGCCTGGATCGATGAGTACGCCCCATGACTCGGCACCGCCCGAGGAGTGGGTACCGCCCGACGACGGCTGGATGCCGCCCGACGGGCCCGACGAGGCCCGGATGCCGCCCGACAGGTCCGACGACGGCTGGATGCCGCCCGGCGGGCCAGACGAGGCCCGGATGCCGCCCGGCGGGCCCGACGACGACCGGATGC
>CAYLMS010000206.1:0-3851 GCA_964384455.1 uncultured Microbacterium sp.
TGACGCGACTCACGTGTCGCCGATCACCTGTCGCCTATGTCCTGAACCCAGGCACTCCCGGGGGGGCAGTGTGATCGGCCGCGGCGCCGAGGCGCCGTCGCAGCCCTTCGTTAGGATGAAGCCATGGTGGGCGCCTCCGAGAACGACCGGCTCGTCTGGATCGACTGCGAGATGACCGGGCTCGATCCGGCGGTCGACGAGTTGGTCGAACTCGCCGTCGTCGTCACCGACTTCGAGCTGCGGATTCTCGACCCTGGGTTCCAGATCGTGATCAAGCCCGATCCTTCGGCGCTGGCCGGCATGAGCGAGTTCGTCACCGGCATGCACCGCACCTCAGGCCTGCTCGACGAGATCCCGCACGGCGTGAGCGTCGCCGACGCGGAGTTCCAGGCTTTGGAGTACATCCAGCGGTTCGCGCCGCTCGAGGGCAAGGCGCCGCTGGCGGGCAACACCATCGGCACGGATCGGATGTTCCTGGCGAAGTACATGCCCCGCATCGACCGCTGGCTGCACTACCGCAACGTCGACGTGTCGAGCATCAAAGAACTCTCCCGCAGGTGGTACCCGCGCGCTTACATCCACGCGCCGGTCAAGGAGGGCGGGCACCGCGCGCTCGCCGACATCCGCGAGTCGATCCGCGAACTCGCCTACTACCGCCAGGCGGTGTTCGTGCCGGAACCTGGACCGAACAGCGACGGCGCACGCGCCGTGGCATCCGCCGTCGTGTCGTCGTTCGCACCAGGGTTATGAGAGAATCGGGGGGTTGTCCCGCCGCGGCGGGGCCATGGTGGCTATAGCTCAGTCGGTAGAGCACCTGGTTGTGGTCCAGGGGGTCGCGGGTTCAAGTCCCGTTAGCCACCCCACTCCCGAATCCGGGTGCCTACGATGATCGACATGGATTCCGCCGCCTTCGAGCAGCTCGTCGTCGATGAGCTGGATCGGCTACCCGACGACATGGTCGACGGCCTCGACAACGTGGTGTTCGTCGTCGAGGACCGCCCCGAGGACGGGTCGCTCGACCTGCTCGGCCTCTACGAGGGTCTTGCGTTGACCGAGCGAGACCGGTATGGGTTCGGTGAGCTGCCCGATCGCATCGTCGTCTACCGCGAGCCGCACCTGCAGGCCTGCGCCACCGAGCCCGAGTTGCGCGACGAGGTGCACACCACCCTCGTGCACGAGATCGCGCACTTCTACGGCATCGACGACGACCGCCTGCACGAGCTGGGGTGGGCGTGATGGCGCCGGTCGCCGCACCCGTCGCCGTACCGGTCGCCGACGAGCAGGTGGGCGAGGACGCCGCCGCGCTGCTCACTCCGGTGTGGCAGACCGTGGTCTGGAACGACCCTGTGAACCTGATGAGTTACGTCGTGCGCGTGTTCCGCGAGTATTTCGGCTTCGACCGCGACGAGGCCACCCGGCGCATGCTCGCCGTGCACCACGACGGGCACGCTGTGGTGGCCGAGGGCGCACGCGAGCAGATGGAGCTGCACGCCCAGGCGATGCACGACTACGGCCTGTGGGCGACGGTGCGGCCGGTGCCGCGATGAGCGCGGAGGTGTCGATCTCGGGTGTCGAGGCGGCGCACCTCGACGCGCTGCTCGCGCAGTTCACCGGGCTGCTCGCCGCCGACGGCGGGCCCGACAGCGACCCCGCCCTGATGCGGCTCGTGCCCGACGCGTACCCCGACGACGCCGCATCCTCGCGCGAGTTCCGCGACGTGACCCAGCGCGAGCTGCTGGCCCGGCGCGCGGCCGACGCGGCCGCGATGCGTGCCGACCTGCGCGAAGCGCTCGACCGGCCGGATGCCGATGCCGTGGCGCCGCTCGCGCTCGACGACGACGCCGTCGCGGCGTGGCTGCGCACCCTCGCCGCCCTCCGACTGGTGCTGGCGTCGCGACTGGGGATCGTCACCGAGCATGACCACGACCCGGACGATCCCCGGTTCGCGGTGTACGAATGGCTCGGCTACCGGCTGGACGCCCTGGTGCGCGCAACCGACGCGCCGTAGCGGTTCACGGGAAGGTGAACGCGTGCGTCGCGTGCGCGGCCGGCCGGTGCTCGGCCAGCTGGGCGTCCTCCTGCGCCGCCCAGCGCTCCCAATGCGGCCGGTAGGTGTCGCCGTCGCGTTCCAGCGCCCGCCGACGACGCGACGACGGCGGCGAGTCCAGCCACACCCGCACATCGCCGAGTCGCGCCGTGCGCGCATCGAGGATGCCGCAGCCTTCCACGATCAGCGGCAGTGCAGGGTCGACGGCGTGCGCCTCGGCCGGTGCCTGCACCGCCCAGTCCCAGCGCTGCCATACCCCGATCAGACCGCGGGCATGCGGCACGAGCACCGCCTCGGTCGCGATCCGCGCCCCTTCGGCCAGCCCGTCCCAGCCCGGGTACAGCGAGTCCAGCGCCACCAGCTGCACCCGCCCGGACATCGGCCAGGCGCGCACGAGCGCGCGCGCGAGGGTCGACTTGCCCGCACCGCTGCGCCCGTCGATGAGCACCACCGGATTGGTCGCCTGCACGGCGCGCACGGCATCCACGAGCAGCACGACCGCATCGCGCACGGCGCGCGCGAACGGGTCGGCCTGCGGGCTATCGCTTGAGCGCGCGGATGACACGACTGAGGGCACGCCCCGCGAAGAACACGAACGGGATCGCCACGGCGAGCAGCGAGACGATGTTGGGCTCGAAGCGCAGATCGTCGCCGCGGCGGATGTAGGCGCCGACCGGCACGGCCCAGCCGCCGCCGCCTCCTCCCCCGTTGCCCGCCTCGTCGGAGCCGCCGCCGAAGCCCGACCAGGCGACCGCGACGGGGATCAGCCGGATGCCGTCGACATCCTGCTGCTCGCCATAGGCGGAGCGCACCCCGACGGAGGCTGACTGCTTGCCGAGTTCGAGCGCGATATTGGGCATGGGTTCACGCTAGCCCACGCCGGCCGCGCGCGGCGCGCGCCGGGGCGATCATTCCGAGCCGTGCGGGCGCAGCGGGGTGGATTCGAACGCGCCGGGACCGCGCCGGCCTACGAACGCCGCCCGCGTGACCGCCCCGCGACCGAACCTGGCGACCGCGCCGTCCATCGCGTCATCGAGACGCCGCCACGACTCGTCGTCGTCCCACAGCCCGAGCGGCATCGCGCCGGCGGGCAGCAGGTTCTCCGCGCGCACGCCGATGAGCCGCACCGGCAGCCGCAGCTCCACGGCCGAGAACAGTTCGTGCGCCGCGGCGGCGATCCGCCGACTCACCGCGGTGGCCTCGTCGAGCGTGACCGAGCGGCTGATCGTGGTGAAGTCGGCGAAACGCACCTTGATGGCGACCGTGCGCGCCTGCCAGTCGCCCTCGCGCAGCCGCACCCCCACGCGATCGGCCAGCCGCAGCAGCTCGGCGCGCAGCACCGCGGGGTCGGCGACATCGTCGCGGAACGTCTCCTCGTGGCCGATGCTCTTCTCCGCACGGGAGGTCTGCACCTCACGCGGGTCGATGCCGCGGGCGAGCTGCCACACGCGCTCGCCCATGGCCTGCCCCAGGCAGCGCTCCAGCACGCCCCGCGGCGTCTGCAGCACGTCGGCGACGGTGTGGATGCCGCGGCCGGCGAGCGACTCGACGGCCTTCGGCCCCACCCCCCACAGCGCACCGACCCGCTGGCGGGCGAGGAAGCGCTGCGTGTCGGCGGCCGGCACGATCAGCAGGCCGTCGGGCTTGCTCAGAGTGGACGCCATCTTGGCGACATGCTTCGTGGCCGCCACCCCGACGCTCGCGATCAGGCCGGTGTCGTGCAGGATGCGGCGGCGCAACTCGACGGCGATGGCACCGGGGCTGCCGAGCAGGCGGCGCGCCCCCCGCACGTCGAGGAAGGCCT
>CAYLMS010000207.1:0-3850 GCA_964384455.1 uncultured Microbacterium sp.
ACTACGGCGTGACCGGTTCCGAGCCGCAGGATTGGGACACCGGCGGCGTCCTGACCTCGAAGCTCGGCGAGATGCAGCATCGCGCCGACCTCTACGACCTGATGGACTACGAGGGCTACACCCGGTTCGACACGAGCGTGTTCGACTTCACCGTCGAGCGCTAGCCGCCCGATTCTCACGAGGAGCCACATGAGCGAGCAACAGATCCACCGCGGCCTGGCCGGAGTGGTCGCCGACACCACCGCGATCAGCAAGGTCGACCCCGACACCAACTCGCTGCTGTACCGCGGCTTCCCGGTGCAGGAGCTCGCCGCGACGCAGCCGTTCGAGGCGGTCGCGTTCCTGCTGTGGCACGGCGAGCTGCCCGATGCCGCGCAGCTGGCGGCGCTGCGCGCCGAGGAGCGCAGGCATCGTACGCTCGACCCGGTCGTGCGCGCGGCGATCGACCTGGTGCCGCTCGACGCGCACCCGATGGACGAGCTGCGCACCGCGGTGAGCCTCGTCGGTGCGCGCGACCTCGCCGGCATCGGCTCGGTGCTCGACGCGAGCGGAGACCCCGCGCAGAACCTCGCGCGCAGCATCCGGCTGTTCGCGGCGTTGCCCGCGATGGTCGCCTACGGGCAGCGCCGACGGCGCGGGCTGGACCCCGTGCCGCCGCGCGACGACCTCGACTATGCGGCCAACTTCCTCTG
Source organism: uncultured Microbacterium sp. (assembly GCA_964384455.1). Lineage (GTDB taxonomy): Bacteria > Actinomycetota > Actinomycetes > Actinomycetales > Microbacteriaceae > Microbacterium. Next base: position 693 of record CAYLMS010000207.1, read on the forward strand.
GATGACGTTCGCCGACCAGCCCGACCCCGTCGTGGTCGACGCGTTCAACCGCTCGATGATCCTCTACGCCGAGCACTCGTTCAACGCGTCGACGTTCACGGCGCGGGTCGTCGCCTCCACCCTCAGCGATCTGTACTCGGCGGTGGTCGCGGCCATCGGCGCACTCAAGGGCCCGCTGCATGGGGGCGCCAACGAGGCGGTGCTGCACATCTTCGACGAGATCGGCGACGCGGCGCACGTCACGGCCTGGCTCGACGACGCGTTCGCCGCCAAGCGCAAGATCATGGGCTTCGGCCACCGCGTGTACAAGCGCGGCGACTCCCGCGTGCCCACCATGAAGGCGGCGCTCGACACCCTGGTGGTGCACTACGGCCGGCCGGAGGTCGCGGCACTCTACGACGCGCTCGAGTCCGAGTTCGTCGCGCGCAAGGGCATCTACCCCAACCTCGACTATCCCTCCGGGCCCGCCTACAACCTGATGGGGTTCGACACGCTCACGTTCACGCCGCTGTTCGTGGCGGCGCGGGTCACCGGCTGGACTGCGCACGTGATGGAGCAGCTGTCGGCCAACGCGCTGATCCGCCCGCTGTCGGCCTACGACGGGGTGCCCGAGCGGCACGTGCCCGGGTACACGCCGGACGCGGCGGCCGCGGCGCTCGCGCAGCGGGCCGAGGAGGCGGCCGGCTGACCGACGTGGGCCGGCCCGCGGCGGGCCTGTGCGCGCGACGACCCGCGCCGGGGCATGCGGTGCGAGACTGCTGATATGCAGGATGCCGTCATCGTCGACGTCGTGCGCACCGTGTCGGGGCGCGGCAAGCCGGGCGGAGCGCTGAGCGCGACGCATCCGGTCGACCTGGCCGCCGACGTGCTGCGCGCACTGCTGGAGCGCAATGGCCTCGAATCGGCGCAGGTCGACGACGTGATCATGGGATGCGTCAGCCAACTCGGCGACCAGAGCATGAACATCGCGCGGCACGCGGTGCTGGCGGCGGGGTTCGCCGAATCGGTGCCGGCGACCACGATCGACCGGCAGTGCGGCTCGAGCCAGCAGGCAGCCCATTTCGCGGCCCAGGGCGTGATGGCCGGCGTCTACGACATCGTGATCGCCGCCGGGGTGGAGTCGATGAGCCGCGTGCCGCTCGGCTCGTCGCGCCAGGGCGGCACGACCGCTCCGGGGCTGCGCCGACGCTACCCGCAGGGACTCGTCAACCAGGGCGTGTCGGCCGAGCTGATCGCGCAGCGGTGGGCGCTGGGAAGGCATCAGCTCGACGCGTTCGCCGCCGTGTCGCACCACCGGGCGGCCGAGGCGTGGGCGCAGGGGCTGTTCGACTCGCAGCTGGTGGGGCCGCTGGTGGATGCTGCCGGTGGTGCGGGGCGCAGCGGCGCGGCGCGGGGTGGCGCGGGGCGCCGCGGCGCGGCGCCGGATGCCGCGACTGCGGGTGCCGCGTCGGTCGGGACATCTGTGGCTGCGGCGGGCGCGGCGGGCGAGGCGTCAGGCGCTGCGCGCATCCTCGACGAGACCGTGCGTCCGGCGACGACCGCGGCCGCTCTCGCGGGGCTGGCTCCGGCGTTCCGCACCGACGAGCTGGCGGCGCGCTTTCCCGAGCTCGACTGGCGCATCACGGCCGGGAACTCGTCGCCGCTGACGGATGCGGCATCCGCCGTGCTGATCATGAGCGCGCGGCGTGCCGCCGAGCTGGGGCTGCGCCCGCGCGCCCGCTTCCACGCCTTCGCCGTGGTCGGCGACGACCCCGTGATGATGCTCACCGGTCCGATCCCGGCGACCCGGCGCATCCTGGAGCGCAGCGGGCTCGCAATCGGCGACCTCGACTGGTACGAGGTGAACGAGGCGTTCGCGAGCGTGCCGCTGGCCTGGCTGGCGGAGTTCGATGCAGACCCCGCCAGGCTCAATCCGTGGGGCGGCGCGATCGCGCTCGGGCACGCGGTCGGAGCCTCCGGCACCCGGCTGCTAGGCACCCTGGTGGCAGGCCTCGAGGCCACCGGCGGCCGCTTCGGGCTGCAGACGATGTGCGAGGGCGGCGGCATGGCCAACGCCACCATCATCGAGCGGCTCTGACCCGGCATCCCCTGCCCCGCCCCTCCCCTCCCCACCACGACCTGCTCCCCGCCCCTCCCCTCACTGCACCCCTACCCCATGTCCCACTTTCTCGGATTCCCGGGGCGCTGAAGCCGAGAAATCGGGACACGGTGCGGAGGTGCGGGACCGAGGTCGCCCCAGATAGCTGGACGTCCTAGTATCATGGAGGAGTGCCAACGACGGCACCGCGCGCTCGCGACGATGCCGCCACGAGCGGATGCCGCCGCCTCAGCCCAGGAGAACCCATGGCGACCACGCTCACCAGCCCGGCCCCGCTCACCGACGACGAGCGGGCCGCCATCCTCGAGGCGGTGCGCGACTTCGCACAGACCGCCCTCGCCCCGCACGCCCTCGAATGGGACGAGCGCAAGCACTTCCCGCGCGAGGTGATGCCCGCCGCCGGCGAGCTGGGCCTCGGCGGCGTCTATGTGCACGAGGACGTCGGCGGCGCGGGCCTCGCCCGCCGCGACGCCGTGGCGATCTTCGAGGAGCTGGCCAAGGCCGACCCCGCGATCGCCGCCTACCTCTCGATCCACAACATGGTCGCGTGGATGATCGACACCTACGGCAGCGAGGCGCAGCGGCACGAGTGGCTGCCGCAGCTCGTGGCCATGACCGCGCTCGGCTCGTACTGTCTCACCGAACCGGGCGCCGGGTCGGATGCCGCGGCCATCGCCACGAGCGCCATCCGCGACGGCGACCACTATGTGCTCACCGGCGTCAAGCAGTTCATCTCCGGCGGCGGCGAGGCATCCGTCTACGTCGTCATGGCGCGCACCGACGCGACCGCCGGTGCCCGCGGAATCTCGGCGTTCCTGGTCGCCGACGGCACCCCGGGGCTGAGCTTCGGTGCCAACGAGAAGAAGATGGGCTGGAACGCGCAGCCGACGCGGCAGGTGATCCTCGACGAGGTGCGCGTGCCCGCGTCGGCGGTGCTCGGCGAGATCGGTGGGGGCTTCCGCATCGCGATGAAGGGCCTCAACGGCGGGCGGCTGAACATCGCCGCGTGTTCGCTCGGTGGCGCGCAGGGGGCGCTCGACCGGGCCGTGCGCTACGTGCA
>CAYLMS010000208.1:0-3845 GCA_964384455.1 uncultured Microbacterium sp.
TACGGCGGGCTGAGCGACATCGCGCGCTGGTACATCGGCGGCATCCTGGCGCACGCGCCGGCGCTGCTGGCGTTCACCAACCCGACGCTCAACTCCTACAAGCGGCTCGTGAAGGGCTACGAGGCGCCGGTGAACCTGGTCTACTCGGCGGGCAACCGCTCGGCGGCGATCCGCATCCCGATCACCGGCAACAACCCGAAGGCCAAGCGCATCGAGTTCCGCGCGCCGGATGCCTCGGGCAACCCCTACCTCGCGTTCGCGGCGCAGCTGATGGCGGGCCTCGACGGCATCGAGAACCGCATCGAGCCGCACGAGCCGGTGGACAAGGACCTCTACGAGCTGCCCCCCGAGGAGGCGAAGAACATCCCGCAGGTGCCGAACTCGCTGCTCGACTCGCTCGACGCGCTCGCGGCCGACCACGCGTTCCTCACCAAGGGCGGCGTGTTCACCGAGGAACTGATCCAGACCTGGATCGAGTACAAGATGGAGAACGAGATCAAGCCGCTCGCCGCGCGGCCGCACCCGTTCGAGTACGAGCTGTACTTCGGCGTTTGAGTCGCCCGAGTGTGAGAAGGCCCCCGGCATGCCGGGGGCCTTCTCACACTCAGCCGTAGAACAGCTTCTCGAAGCTGCGTCGGCTGCGCCGGGCCGCGGCGAGGAAATCCTCCTCGACCCGGGTCGCCGAGCGGGGCGGGTAGCCGAGGATGCGGCCGATGCCGTCGAGCGCCCGCCGGTCGGTGGGCAGGATGTCGCTCGTGCGGCCGGTGAGCAGAGTGTTCGCCGAACGCAGCCGACTGGACAGCAGCCAGGACTCGCGCAGGCGGTCGGCTGCGGCATCCGGGACCAGGCCGGCGTCACGCGCGGCCGCGAGTGCGGCCAGCGTGGAGGTGGTGCGCAGGCCCGCCACGCGATGCGCATGCTGCAGCTGCAACAGCTGCACCAGCCATTCCACGTCGCTGAGCCCGCCCGGACCGAGCTTGAGGTGCCTGGCCGGGTCGGTGCCCTGCGGCAATCGCTCGTTCTCGACCCTGGCCTTGATGCGCTTGATCTCGCGCACCGCCTGCGCGCCGGCATCCGCCGGGTAGCGCACGTCGTCGGCGAGCGTCATGAAGCGCGCGATCAGTTCGGTGCTGCCGGCGATCCCGCGCGCGCGCAGCAGCGCCTGCGCCTCCCAGGAGACCGACCAGCGCCGGTAGTACTCGGCGTAGGCGTCGAGGCTGCGCACCACGGGTCCCCGTCGCCCCTCCGGCCGCAGATCGGCGTCGAGCTCCAGCGGCGCCCTGTGATCCTCGCTGTGCTGCCGGAGCGCTGCCACCAGCGCCGCCGCCAGCATCGCCGCGCGCTGCGGCTCGAGTCCGTTCGCGTCGTACACATACAGGATGTCGGCATCCGAGCCGAAGCCGATCTCGGCTCCGCCCAGGCGCCCCATGCCGATCACGCAGAACTGCAGGGCGTCGTCGGCGGGGGGCACGATCTCACGCCGCACGGCACGCAGCGCAGCCTGCAGGGTCACCTCGGTGATCGTCGTCAGCGTGGCGGCCGCATCCACGAGATCGGCCCCCGCGACCAGGCCCGCCATCGCGGTGCGCAGCAGCTCGCGCCGGCGCAGGGCGCGCACGGCGCGCATCGCATCAGTCACGCTCGCATGCCTGGCCTGGATCGCCTGGGCCTCCTCCTCCAGCGCCTCTCCGCCGCGCGGGCGCAGGGTATCGGGGTCGTCGAGCCATGCCACCGACTCCGGCGTCCACTCCATCAGCGCGCCGACGTAGCGCGACCCCGCCAGCACGTGCGACAGCCCCTCCGCGGCCCCCGACGAGTCGCGCAGCAGCCGCAGGAACCAGGGCCGGTCGCCGAGCCGCTCGCTGATGCGACGGAAGGTGAGCAGCCCCTCGTCGGGGTCGACCCCGTCGGCGAACCAGCGGATCATGACGGGCATCAGGTGGCGCTGGATCGTGGCCTTGCGACTCAGTCCGCCGGTGAGGGCCGCGATGTGGCGCAGGGCCCCTGCGGGATCGCGGAAGCCGATCGCGGCCAGTCGGTCGTGCGCCTGGTCGGTCGAGAGCGCGCGTTCGTCGGGGCCGAGCGACGCGACCGCCGACAGCAGCGGCCGGTAGAACAGTCGCACGTGGATGTCGCGCACCTCGCGCTTGACCTGCTCCCACAGCTCCGCCACCGCCGCGCCGCCCTCGGCCAGCCGGCTGGCGCGGGCGAGCCGCCGCAGTCCGTCGTCGTCGGAGGGCATGAGGTGCGTGCGGTGCAGCCGCGCCAGCTGCATGCGATGCTCGAGCACCCGCAGGGTGCGGTAGTCCCGCGCGAACACCGCGGCATCGGCGCGGCCGATGTAGCCCTCGGCGACGAGCGCGTCGAGGGCGTCGAGCGTGCCGCGCTGGCGGATGCGCTGGTCGCTCAGCCCGTGCACCAGCTGCAGCAGCTGCACGGTGAACTCGATGTCGCGGATGCCGCCGGGCCCGAGCTTGAGCTGGTGCGGCACCTCCGCCTCGGGGATGTGCTCGGTGACGCGTTCGCGCATGCGCTGCACGCTGTCGACGAAGTCGGCGCGCGCGGCACTTGTCCATACCTTCGGCGCCACCGCGTCGACGTACTCCCGGCCGAGTCGCGGGTCGCCCGCGATCGGCCGGGCCTTCAGCAGCGCTTGGAACTCCCAGCTCTTGGCCCACCGGTCGTAGTACGACAGGTGGGAGTCGAGGGTGCGCACGAGGGCCCCCTGCCTGCCCTCGGGGCGCAGATTGGCGTCCACCTCCCACAGCGCCGGCTCCGTCTCTACGCCGGACAGCCCTCGCATCGTCTGCACGGCCAGCCGCGTGGCGATGTCGACGGCCCGCGACAGCGCCGGCGCGTCGTCGCGGGTGTCGTCGACGCCGGCGACGAAGATCACGTCGACGTCGCTGACGTAGTTCAGTTCGCGCGCCCCGGTCTTGCCCATGCCGATCACGGCGAGCCGGGTGGCGGCGACCTGCGTGCGGGGGAACAGGCCTCCGGCCGCCCCTGCGGACACGCGGGTGCGTGCGACGGCGAGGGATGCCTCGATCGCCGCGCCCGCGGCATCCGCCAGTGCCGCGGCCACCTCAGGGAGCACCTGCACCGGATCGGGGTGGAGCAGATCGTAGGCGGCGATCAGCGCCAGCATCCGGCGGTACCGCACGCGCAGCGCGTTCCACGCCGACTCGTCGCCGACCGCGGCGAAGCCGTCGTGCGCGGCGACGGCATCCAGCAGCTGCGCGCGCAGCTGTTCGGCTGCGGGCAACGCGGCGCCCGCCCCGTGCAGCTGCGCCAACTCCTCGGGATGGCGCAGGTAGAAATCCGCGAAGCCGGTCGATGCGCCCAGCAGCGCCCACAGCGCGCGCGCGATCCCCGGATCGGCCAGCGCCGCGCCGGCGACGGCCGAGTCGCGCCGCACCAGCCGCACAGCCGCGACCAGTGCGCCGTCGGGGTCGGCGGCGGCCGACGCGCCCGCACTCAGCGCGGCCGTCGGCATCCCGGTGGTCTCAGCCAGCTCGACCAGCAGAGCGTGGGCCTCGCCCAGGCGGCTGAAACCGAGCCGTGCCAGCGAAGTGAGCCCGCCCGCCCTGTCCTCCGCGCTCACAGCATCAGAGGATCTCGAGGTTGTTCTTCAGCTCGAAGGGGGTCACCTGCGACCGGTACTCCTGCCATTCGCGGCGCTTGTTCAGCAGCACGTAGCTGAACACCTGCTCGCCGAGGGTCTCGGCGACCAGGTCGGAGTCCTCCATCAACTCCAGCGCCACGTCGAGGCTGGCCGGCAGCGCTTCGTAGCCCAGCGCCCGGCGCTCGGAATCGGTGAGCGACCACACGTTGTCCTCCGCCTC
>CAYLMS010000209.1:0-3828 GCA_964384455.1 uncultured Microbacterium sp.
AGGCGTCGTGCGGGGTGGCGCGCCAGTATACGGGTTCGGCCGGCAAGATCACCAACTGCCAGATCGGTGTGTTCGCCTGCTATGTGTCGCGCCACGGCCATGCTTTCATCGACCGGGCGCTTTATCTTCCCAAGGCTTGGACAGACGACCCGGCCCGGCTGGCGGCGGCCCATGTGCCGGCCGAGACAGCCTTCGCGACCAAGCCTGGCCTGGCTTTGACGATGACCCGCCGGGCGATCGCCGCCGAGGTGCCGTTCGCCTGGGTCGCGGCCGACCGCACCCCGGCGCCCCCCGCCGGCCTGCGCATCCGCGTGCGGCGCAACCCCGCCCCCTACCTGCTGGCGCTGGCCGGCGGGGCGTGGCTGCTGATCCTGTTCGTCATCCCGCTGATCTCCGGCCTCGCGGTCTCGCTGATGACCGGCAACCCGCAGGACGGCTACACGTTCACCTGGAATTTCGGCATCTATGCGGAGCTGTTCGGGCCTGGCGCCACGACCCCGTACCTGCTGTTCCTCGGTAGAGGCATCCTCTACGGCGCCGCAGCGACGATCGTGACCATCCTCGTCGGGTTCCCGATGGCGTACTACATCGCGTTCCGGGTCAAGCCGCAGTGGAAGAACGCGCTGCTCATGCTCGTGATGCTGAGCTTCCTGGTGTCGTTCGTGATCCGCACCGACATGTGGGCGTTCCTGCTCTCCGACCAGGGACCCGTGCTGACCGTGCTGCGCAACCTGCACCTGGCTGGCAAGCAGTTCCACATCCTCGGCACGGATGCCGCGGTGATCGGCGGCATGGCTTACAACGACCTCGCCTTCATGGTGCTGCCGATCTATGTGGCTCTGGAGCGGATCGACCCCCGCCTGATCGAGGCGTCGGCCGACCTGTACGGCACCCGGCGAGCCACGTTCCTGCACACCGTGCTGCCGCTGACCCGGTCGGGCATCTTCGCCGGCATCCTGCTCGTGTTCATCGACTCGGCAGGCGACCCGGTCAGCCCGTCGCTGCTCGGCGGCACGCACACGTATGTGATCGGCCAGGCGATCCAGGACGCCTACCTGACCAACCAGCAGTACAACGTCGCGGCCGCACTGTCCACCGTGCTGATGATCGTGCTCGGCGTGATCCTGTTCGCCTACGCCCGGATCGCGGGCACCGAGAACATCGAGGACCTGGTATGAGCGTCGTGACCGAGATCCGCCCCGTCGCGGAGAACGCGCCCGTCAAGGCCGTCGTGGCCCCGCGGCGGCGCCTGCGTCCGGGGCTGCCGATCTTCTTCTGGGTGTTCCTGCTGATCACGCTGCTGCCGATCGCCACGATGGTGATCTACAGCTTCAACAACACCCCCACCAGCAGGATCACGTTCCATTGGCACGGCTTCACGCTGTACTGGTATCAGAACCTCACCCAGGTGGCCGGGCTGCCCGAGTCGTTCCTCACCAGCATCGAGATCGCCCTGCTGTCGGCGGTGATCTCCCTCGTCATCGGCGTGCCACTGGCGATGGCCCTGGAGCGCTACCGGTTCCTCGCCCGCGGACCGATCACGGCCACGGTGTTCGCCGACATCGCGGCGCCGTCGATCGTCGTGGGCGCAGCATCCCTGTCGTTCTTCCTGTCGGCGGGGGTGCCGCTCGGATTCGTCACGGTGCTGCTGGTGCACTCGACCTTCAACCTCGCCTACGTGGTGGTGGTCGTGCGGGCACGACTGTCGGGCACGGGCACCGTGCTCGAGCAGGCGGCCGCCGACCTCGGCGCCACGCCGCTGGTCGCGTTCCTGAAGGTCACGCTGCCGCTGCTGCTGCCTGGCATGGTGGCCGCGGGCGCGCTCGCGCTGGCGATGTCGATCGACGACTACGTGATCACGAGCTTCGTCGCAGGTCCCGCTGTGACGTTCCCGCTGTTCGTCTACGGCGCGGCGAAGGTCGGGCTGCCGCCGCAGGTGCTGTGCTTCGGCACGCTCATCTTCGTGGTCGGGCTCGTCGTGCTGCTGCTCAACGGCTGGCTCACCCGGCGAGGCAAGCGCTGAGTCAGCGCGAATCCGCGAGCGCGTCGAGCCTGGCGAACCAGTGCGCCGCCGTGGCGTCGTCGAACGGCTCCTCGCGCGCGGCGACTCGGCGCTGCAGCGCGACGGCCAGGGCGTCGAGTCTGGTCACGACGTGCTCGGGATAGCCGAAGGCGATGCGGTGATCGTCCCACTCGTCGCGGTCGTCGATCCACACGCCGCGGCCGTCGTCGGCGCGCACGACGTCGAGGTCCATGTCGATGGCCGTGGGCAGGCCGTCCTGCCAGCGCAGTTCCCACGCCAGGTCGATGTACACCCGCACCTGGCGGGGATGGGCGCTGTTGATCGTCACGGCGTGGTCGCCGCTCGGCGCCAGCAGTGTCACATTGGCGGACTCGGCGAGCATCTCACGGCCGGGGCGGGCGCTGCGCCATCCGGGCAACTGGCCGAGCCAGTCGCCGAACCGATCGGCACCGAGATAGACGCAGTCGTGCTCCCAGTGCGGCGAGCCGTCCCATTTGCGCCAGCGGAACAGCAGCCGCCGGCCCGATGCGGGTCGGTCGGAGGCGCTCACCCGCACAGTCTAGGTGACGTGCGGCGACGCGTCGGGCGGCGCCCTAGGGTGGGATGGTGACCCTCCCCCGGCTCGTGGTGCAGACGGTGCCGTGCATGCTCGGGGACGATCTGCTCGAGTACACGGATGCCGCGCACCCGCTGGCGTGGCTGCGCCGCGGCGATGGCCTGGTCGGCGCCGGCGGGGTCGTGCTGCGCCTGGACGGCGCGGATGCTGCGGAGTTGGCCGCGACGTGGCGCGCGGTGGCCGACGCCGCTGTCGTCGACGACGACGTGCGGTTGCCGGGCACGGGACTGGTCGCGTTCGGGGCGCTCGCCTTCGACCCTTCCTGGTCTGCGGCGGCGAACACGCTCATCGTGCCGGAAGCCGTGATCGGCCGCCACCGCGAGACCGGCTGGATCACCCGCATCCGGTTCGAGGGCGACCCGGCGCGCGGCACGGCCGCGCCTGTGACAGCACCTCCGGCCGTGCCGTACGGACCGTATTGGGCGGGCACGCTCGGCCCCGGAGCACTGTCGCCGGCCGGGTACCAGGAGGCGGTGCGCCGGGCGCTTGCCGCCATCGACGACGGCGCGGTGGGCAAGGTCGTGCTCGCCCGCGACCTCGTCGGCACCGTGCCCGCCGACGCCGATCTGCGCAGGCTCGCGCGCGCACTGACCACCGGCTACCCCGACACCTGGACGTATGCCGTCGACGGCATCATCGGCGCCAGCCCAGAGACGCTGGTGACGGTGGCGGCGGGCGCGGTGACGGCCAGGGTGCTGGCCGGCACGACACCGCGCGGAGCCGACGCCGACGCCGACGCTGCGGCCTCCCACCTGCTGGCCACCAGCTCGAAGGACCTCGACGAGCACGAGTACGCGGTGCAGAGCGTGCTCGCGGCGCTGCGCCCGCACACCTCGGCGCTGGCGGCGGCGGAACAGCCGTCGGCGCTCAAGCTGCCCAACCTGTGGCACCTGGCGACGGATGTCGAGGGCGACCTGGCCGACGGGTCGTCGGCGCTGCAGTTGGTGTCCGCGCTGCATCCGACCGCGGCCGTCGCCGGCACGCCGACGCAGGCGGCCCTCGACGCGATCCGCCGGCTCGAGCCGTTCGACCGCGGCCGGTACGCCGGGCCCGTCGGCTGGGTGGATCAGCACGGCGACGGCGAGTGGGCCATCGCGCTGCGCTGCGCTCAGTTCGCTGCGGCGAGTGACGGGACGATCCCGGTGGTCGCGCATGCCGGGGCGGGGATCGTGCTCGGCAGCGAGCCGGA
>CAYLMS010000210.1:0-3803 GCA_964384455.1 uncultured Microbacterium sp.
CGCGCTGGGCCCGGTGATCGCGCTGCTCACCGCGAGCCGCTTCGGGCCGCTCGCGCTGCTCGCCCTGCTGCTGGTGCAGCAGGCTCCCGATGCGGCCGACCCGCTCGCGCGCTGTCAGGCGCTGAACGTCACCGACGCGTGTGTGCGCACCCTGACCTTGGTGCGCATCGGCAATCCGGGCGCGATCGCCGTGTCGGTGGCGCCGATGCTGCTGCTGCTCGTCGCGGCATACGGGCTGCTGCGGGGGCGCCGGTTCGCGGTGTGGCTCGCCAGCTGCGTCAATCTCACGTTCGGTGTGCTCAGCGCGTTCTATTTCGGACTGTTCCCGGTCTCCGGCCTGCCCGGAGCAATCGCGCCACCCACCCGCACCAACTGGGAGGTCACGATCGGACTGCTGCTGTCGATCGGGCTTCCGCTGCTGATCGGCATCGCCCTGATCACGCTGCGCCGCAACTTCACGGTGCTCGCTCCCCGGCGCCGGCTGATCGCATTCGCGGCCACGGTGGCCGGCACCGCGATCGGGCTCGCGGTGGTCTACGTCGGCGGCGGCCTGCTCGCGCGCGACGTCGCGTTCACCACCGCAGTCGGTCTGCCCGACCTGCTCGGCGATGTGGCTGAACGATTCCTTCCGGTCGCGTTCCTGCGACGCGAGGCCGTGGAGTTCCTTCCGGCCACACCGCTCGGCGCTGTGCTGTATTACGGCATCGGCCCCGTGTTCTGGGCGGTGCTGATCGTCGCCTCCGTGCGGACTCTGACCGATGCTCCGTTCCACGCCGATCCCGGAACCATGCCTCTCGTGCGCCGGCAGCTCGCTGCGGGCGGCGGCGACAATCTCTCGTTCCTCGCCACCTGGCCGGGCAACGCCCACTGGTTCGACCCCGAAGGACAGTCGGTGGTGACCTACCGCGTGGTCGGCCGGGTGGCGCTCACCGTGGGCGGCCCCTTCGGTGCGAGCGGATCGAAGGAGGGCGCGCTGGGCCGGTTCGCGCGGTTCTGCACCGACCGTGGCTGGACGCCCGTGTTCTACAGCATCGACGGGCGGCATGAAGGCTTCTTCCGGTCGATCGGATGGCACACGATGGTGATCGCGGAAGAGACCGTGCTGCGCCCGGCGACGTTCGAGATGACCGGCAAGAAGTGGCAGGACGTGCGCACGTCGATCAATCGTGCGCAGCGCGCGGGCGTGAGCGCGGTCTGGACCAGCTACGCGGCCCTGCCGCTCGCGCAGGTGGGGCAACTCGCCGAGATGTCGGAGCAGTGGGTCGCCGATAAGGGCCTGCCCGAGATGGGCTTCACCCTGGGGGGTCTCGACGAGCTGCGCGATCCGGCCGTGCGACTGATGCTCGCGGTCGACGAGGCGGGAGCCGTGCACGGCGTCACCAGCTGGCTGCCCTCGTACCGTGACGGCCGTGTCGTGGGCTGGACGCTGGACTTCATGCGCCGGCGCGCCGACAGCATCAACGGCGTGATGGAGTTCCTCATCGCCGAGACCGCGCTGCGGATGAGCGACGAGGATGTCGAGTTCCTGAGTCTGTCGGGGGCGCCGCTCGCACACACCTCGTCGACCGCCGACGCCCGCGGCATCGACCGCATCCTCGCCTACATCAGCACCGCACTGGAACCCGTATACGGCTTCCGCTCGCTCCTCCGCTTCAAGCGCAAGTTCCAGCCCGAGTTCCACCCGCTGCTGATGGCCTACCCCGATCCCGCCGCACTGCCGATGATCGGTGTCGCCCTGACCCGCGCCTACCTGCCGCAGCTGTCGCTCAAGGGCGCCGCCGCCCTGGCCCGAGGACGGAGCTGAGTGGACGTCCACATCCTGCCCATAGCTCCGCGCGCGCACACTGGACCAGTGAGCATGCGCGCCGATCCGACGGACGCAACGCAGCAGCACCCGCAGCAAGGGATCGCGGGGATGCGCGCGTGGGCGCGACGCATCCGATCGCATCCGGGCGCAGCGACCTGGCTGCCACCGGCCGCTGTGGCCGTCGCGTGCGCTGCGATCGCCTGGTTGCGGTTGAGTGCGACCGCCCGCGACACACTGTGGGCCGAGGACGGCAGCCTGTTCCTGCAGACGGCGGCGGCCGGTCATGGCTGGTCATCGCTGCTTCACCCCTATGCGGGATACCTGCACCTGGTGCCGCGGCTAGAGGCCGCGCTCACCGTCGGCGTGGTGCCGGTGCAGGGCTGGGCGCTGTCGATGACGGCGCTCAGCTGCGCAGTGGCGGGGGTCGTGGCGGCGGTGGTGTTCGCGTGCTCGCGCGACCTCGTGCCCTGGATGCCGGCGCCGGTCGTGCTCGCCGCGCTCACCGTGCTGACTCCGCTGGCCACCCGCGAGGTGCTCGGCAACGCGGCCAACGTGCATTCGCTGCTGTTCTGGGGCGCGTTCTGGGCGCTGCTGCACCGCCCGCGCGGGCGCACGGCGACGGTGCTGCTGACGGGATTCGTACTGCTCGCCGCGCTCACCGAGGTGCAGGTGGTCTTCCTGCTGCCGCTGCTGCTGTGGCGCCGGCGCGACCGGGGCACGTGGCCGGTGAAGGCCGCGCTGCTGGCCGGTGCGACGGCGCAGCTGGTCGCCGCGATGACCTCTACGCGGCCGCAGACCGGGATGCCGCAGGTCGGCGCCGCGTCGCTGGCCGAGGGCTGGTTGCTCAATGCCGTGGCCACCTCGTGGGTGCCCATCCCGCACCTCGGCGCGGTGCTGGGCGCGATCGGTCCCGCGCTGGCGGTGACCGCGCTGGCCTCGGCGACGGCGCTGACCGTGGTGCTGGTGGCCGGCACGCGGAGCCAGCGGACGCTGTCGCTGCTCATGGTCGCCGCATCCTTCGTCGTGTGGTCGGCCGGCGTGATCGCCAATCCCGAGCCCTGGTACGACTACGCGGCGATGACTCCGGCGCAGCTCGAGCACGCGTGGCTGAGCCGCTACGGCGTGGTGCCTGCCATGATGCTGCTCGCACTGCTGCCGCTGGCTGCGGCGGTGCTGCACGCGCGGCCGCGACGGCTGGCGCGCGGCACGGCCGCGGGAATCCTCGCCCTCGTCGTACTGGCCACAGCCGCCCAGGCCGGCGAGAACCTCAGCCGCCGCTCCGGCGGTCCGGCGTGGCAGCCGCAGCTCGCGGCGGCGGCGGTGCAGTGCGAGACACCCCTGGCCAGGCTCGCGAATCTGCGCGAGACGCTCGGCTGGCATGTCGAGGTGCCGTGCGGCTATCTCGATCCGCTCGGCGACCTGCTCACCGGCTCCGCGCCGCAGCACGATCGCCCGGCACCGCCGGTGCACTGACGAATTCTCAGCGCCGCATGGGAACACGTCGTGTTGACTGTGGGCGGAGGCACGATGATCGACGACCGGGCGCCCGCGCTCCCGAGGCTGCTGTACGTGGAGGACGACGCGCAGATCGCGCAGATGGCCGTCGAGGTTCTCAGCGAGTCGTACTCCGTCGATCACGCGGCGGACGGCCCCTCAGGCCTGGCACTCGCGCTGCGTGAGCACTACGACGTGCTGGTCGTCGACCGCCGGCTGCCCGGGCTCGACGGCGTGGCGCTGGTGGAGGCCGTGCGCACGGCGCGCATCACGACGCCCGTCCTGCTGTTGACGGCGCTCGGCTCGGTGGCGGATCGGGTCGCCGGATTGGATGCCGGTGCCGACGACTACCTGGTCAAGCCGTTCGACTTCGACGAGCTGCTGGCGAGGCTGCGCGCCCTGCGGCGAGGGTTCGCAGCGCAGGGCCGTCGGCGCGACCTCGGCGACTGGACCTTCGTGCCCGACTCGCAGGCGCTGTACTCGCCCACCGGTGCGCGGGTCG
>CAYLMS010000211.1:0-3793 GCA_964384455.1 uncultured Microbacterium sp.
GACGAACAGGGCGAGCGCGATGTCGCGGAGCGTGCCCGCGCCGAGCGCGACGGCGCCGATCCAGAGGATGGCGGCGACCGGGAGGACCGCGACGACACCGGTGTTGATCGAGCGGACGAGCGTCTGGTTCACCGCGAGGTTGACCGATTCGCCGAACGTGCGGCCCGACACCTCGCCGTCCTGCGCGGTGTTCTCGCGGATCTTGTCGAAGACCACCGTGGTGTCGTACAACGAGTACGCCAGGATGGTGAGGAAGCCGATCACGGCGGCCGGTGAGATCTCGAACCCGGCCAGCGCGTACACCCCCACTGTGATCACGAGCACGTCGACGAGTCCGATGATCGCGGCGGCCGACATCTTCCAGGTGCGGAAGTAGAGCGCGAGGATGATGAAGGTCAAGGCGAGGAAGATCGCGAGGCCCCACAGCGACTGGCGGGTGACATCCGCGCCCCAGCTCGGGCCGATGAACGACGACGACACGTCCTTCACGCTCACGCCGTACGCGTCGGCGAGCGCGGCGGTGACCGCCTGCGTCTGTGCCGAGGTCATCTGATCGGTCTGCACCCGGATGCCGCTGTCGCCGACGGTCGTGACCTTGGTGTGCGCGTGCGGCACGACGCTCGTGACCGCAGCCGTCGCCTTGGTCTGATCGGGGTGCGAGATGCCGGTGACCGTGAACTGCGATCCGCCGGTGAACTCGATCGACAGCTGGATGGGGCGGAAGAATGGCACCAGCACCGCGCCGATCACGAGCGCGATCGCGACGGTGAACCAGATCCGGCGCCGGCCGACGAACGGGAACGACACCTTGCCGGTGTACAGGTCGTTGCCGAAACGGCTCATGACGCCCATCAGTCGTCCCCCTCCTTCGAGGCGCCCGGCCTGCCGGCGTTCGCCGCCTCCAGCTCCTCGGCGCGCTTGCGCTCGGCGATCGTCTGACGGCGGGTCGCCTCGCCGCGCGAGCGCTCCGTGCGCCTCGCTTGGGCGCCCTTCGCGTCGGCGGCTACCGGCGCGCGGAACTGGGCGCGTCCGCGATAGACCGCGCCGAGGGCATCAGGATCCATCCCCGAGAGCGGATGCCCCGAGCCGAAGAAGCGCGTGCGCGCCAGCAACTGCATGATCGGATGCGTGAACACCACGAAGATCATCACGTCGATGAGAGTCGTCAGTCCCAGCGTGAACGCGAAGCCCTTCACCGTGGCGTCAGCGAGGATGTACAGCACCACGGCGGCCAGGATATTCACCGACTTCGAGATGTAGATCGTGCGCTTCGCGCGCCCCCAGCCGTCTTCGACGGCGCCGGTGATCGACTTGCCGTCGCGCAGTTCGTCTCGGATGCGTTCGAAGTAGACGATGAAGGAATCCGCGGTGAAGCCGATGGTGACGATCAGACCCGCGACACCTGCCAGCGACAGTCGGAAGCCCATGCGCCACGCGAGGATGCAGATCATCAGGTAGGTGAGCACACCCATCACGCCCAGCGACGCGATGATCACGAAGCCCAGCGCGCGGTAGACGATGAGCGAGTACAGCGCGACCAGCGCGAGACCGATGAGACCCGTGATCAGGCCGATCATCAGCTGCTGCGAACCGAGCGTCGCCGAGATCGCGGCGGAACTGACCACCGTGAAGCTCAGCGGCAGAGCGCCGTAGGTGAGCTGGTCGGCCAGGGTCTTCGCGCTGTCCTGCGTGAACGAGCCGGAGATCGACGCCTTGCCATCGGTGATCACCGCGTTCATCGACGGTGCCGAGATCACCTTGCCGTCGAGCACGAACGCGAACTGGTTGCGCGGCGACTGCAGTCCGTACAGCCGGGTGCTGACGGCGGCGAAGGCGGTGGTGCCCTTGTCGTTGAAGGCCAGCTGTACTTCCCATTGCCCGGTCTGAGAGTTCAGGCCGAAGCTGGCGCTCGAGATCTCGGATCCGGTGAGTTCGACCGGCCCCAGGATGTACTTGGCCGTGCCCTTGGGGTCGCACGTGATCAGCGGCTGGTCCTTGGGCGCGTTGGCCGCGTCATCCGTCTTGCTGCCGCACTCGTAGGCGAGGAACTGCGCCTGCAGCAGGGGCGTGATCCAGTTGAGATCGCTGCCGTTGCTCGGCTTCGCCGTGGGCGTGGCGTCGAGGGTGGGGGCCGGCGACGGGTACGGTGTGGTCTTGCCGTCCTTGCCGACGAAACTCGTCGCGGGTGCGCCGGTGTACAGCACCGCGCGGAGCTGCATCTGGGCGGTGGCCTCGATGCGATTGCGGGTCTCCTGGTCGGCGACACCGGGGATCTGCACCACGATCTGGTTGCCCGCCTGGGTGGTGATGTCGGCTTCACCCACGCCCGAGGCATCCACCCGCTGACGGATGATGGTCGCCGCCTGATTCATCTCGTCGGTGCTGGGAGTCTTGCCGTCGGGCGTGGTCGCCTGCAGGATGATCTGCGTGCCGCCCTGCAGATCGAGGGCCAGCTGCGGGGCCCACGTGCTCTTGCCCAGCAGCACGCCGACCGTGTTGATGCCCGCCAGCACGGCGATGATGACGAGCAGGCCGATCAGCGCACGCCATGCGTGCCGGACGGGGGTGGATGTCGCCACGGAGGCTCAGCTTTCTATGCTTGCCCGCGAGCGGGCACAGACTCAGTCCTCGGTCTTGTCGCCGTTGCGCTCGGCCTGGCGGCGTAGCCGCTCGGCCGTCTCTTCGGCGGTCTCCACGCGCGGCTCCGGCAGCTCGGGCGTGGCGGCATCCGCCTCGGGTTCGTCGGTGGGCGTGACGACGCGCAGGATGGCCTGGCTGTGCACCTTGATCTGCACTCCGGGGGCGAGCTCGATGAGGGCGGGCTGGTCGAGGTTCTCGGGGTCGTACGACACGACGGTGCCGTACAGGCCGCCCTGCAGCAGCACCTCGGCGCCTGGCACCGTCTGTCGCGCCTTCTGCTCCTGCTCGGCCTTCACCCGCTGCGAGCGGCGACGCGAGCTCCAGAACATGAACACCACCAGCACCGCCAGCACGATGAGCAACCCGTAGTTCGAGAAGAACGTCATCAGGGGGTTCGCGGGCGGAGTCGTCTGCGCGAAGATCATGGTGGAAGGGGACCTTTCGGGTCGGCATGCGACGGCAGGATGCCGTGCGGAGAGAGCAGGCGAAAGCCTCTACGGATTATAGGTCATCGATGCTCAGCGCGTTCTCCGCGCGGGCCACCTGCAGGTGCGCGTAGGCGGCCGGCGTCGCCATCCGTCCGCGCGGCGTGCGCGTGACGAAGCCGATGCGCACGAGATACGGCTCGACGACGCTCTCGATCGTCTCCGCCTCCTCGCCGACGGTGACGGCGAGGGTGGACAGGCCCACGGGCCCGCCGCCGAAGCGGTGGATCAGCGCGCCGAGTACAGCACGGTCGAGCCGGTCGAGTCCGATGGCGTCGACGTCATAGAGTTCGAGCGCCGCGGCGACGGCACCGAGATCGGAGCCGCCGTGCACCAGCGAGTAGTCCCGCACGCGACGCAGCAGCCGGTTCGCGATGCGCGGGGTGCCGCGCGATCTCCGCGCGATCTCCATGCGGGCGGCCGTCGGCAGGTCGACGCCGAGCATCAGCGCGGAGCGCGCGATCACCCGCTCCAACTCATCGGGATCGTAGTACTCGAGATGGGCGGTGAAGCCGAACCGGTCGCGCAACGGGTTGGGCAGCAGCCCCGAACGGGTGGTCGCCCCGACAAGGGTGAACGGTGCCAGATCGAGCGGGATGCTGGTGGCCCCGGCGCCCTTGCCCACGACGATGTCGACGCGGAAGTCCTCCATCGCGAGGTAGAGCATC
>CAYLMS010000212.1:0-3793 GCA_964384455.1 uncultured Microbacterium sp.
GCACCGTGCAGGGCGAGCTGGAGCACGCCCTCGGCCGGGTGGTCGGCGGCGCGCCGGCGCTGAGCGTCGCGGGGCGCACCGATGCCGGCGTGCACGCGACGGGTCAGGTGGCGCACGTCGACCTCGACGACGCCCAGTGGACGAGGGCGGGGCACGGCAGGAGGGCCGAGCCGGATGCCGCGGCCGCGCTGCGTCGCCGCATGCACGGGGTGCTGGGCGCCGAGGCCGACGTCGCCGTGCTCGCCGCGCGGCTCGCCCCCGGGGGTTTCGACGCGCGCTTCTCGGCGGTGTGGCGGCGCTACTCGTACCGCCTCGCCGACCTGGACGCACCGCCCGATCCGCTGCAGCGGCACCGCACGACCCGCATCGCCGCTCGGCTCGACGAGGCGAGCATGGATGCCGCGGCGCGCTCGCTCGTGGGGCTGCACGACTTCGCCGCATACTGCCGGGCCCGTGACGACGCCACCACGATCCGCACGCTGCTGGAGTTCGGCTGGCGGCGCGACGGCGACGGGGTGCTGGTGGCCATGGTGAAGGCCGATGCCTTCTGCCACAGCATGGTGCGGGCGCTGGTCGGCGCGTGCGCCGCCGTCGGCCGTGGGCGGCTTCGGGTCGGCGAGCTCGCTGCGCTGCGCGACGAGGGTCGGCGCACGAGTGCCTTCCCGGTGCTGGCCGCGCACGGGCTGACGCTGGAGGAGGTCGGCTACCCGGCCGACGATCTGCTGGCAGCGCGCAGCGAGCAGACCAGGGCCCGCCGCGGCTCGTGAGCCGTCGGCACCCGCGGGAAGCATCTGCGCGGGCTGTGCATCCGCCTCCGGCGCGGGGAGCGGCGGCCCGGCCCGCCTAGGCTGGAAGCGCGATGAGAGTCATCTCCTACAACCTGCGCAAGCACCGCGCCGCCCACGAGCTCGAAGAGCTGGTCGAGGGCCACGGTGCCGACATCCTGTGCCTGCAGGAGGCGGACACGACCGACATCCCCGACGAGATCGGCGGCCTGCGGCTCGCGGATGCGACCAGCCGCAACCGACTGGGCCTGGCGGTGTACTACCGCGTGAACACGTTCCGGCCGCTGGACGTGCGCGCCCTGGCGCTGAAGAAGTCGCTGCACGACCGGGTGCTCAAGCCCGCCGAGGAGCGCATGCTGGGGGTGCGCCTGCACGACATCGACGACGGCCGCGAGCTGATCGTGGCGTCGTTCCACGCCGCGCCGCTGACCGCCTTGAACTCGCTGCGCAGACAGCAGATCAGCGCGGCGCTGAGCGAGCTGGCGGCACTCGGCGACGGGGTGCCGATCCTCATGGTCGGCGACTACAACTACCCGGTGTTCAAGGAGAATCTCGGCCAGAAGGTGCGCGAGCAGGGCTACGAGCTCACCCTCAGCGACTCCCGCACCTACACCCGGTACCGGCTGTTCCGCGGCCACTACGACTTCGCCACCTCGGTCGGCTTCGCCATCGACGGCATCCGCACGCTGCCGCAGGGCAGCAGCGACCACCTGCCGATCCTCGTCACCGCCGGGCCGGCCGGCTGACGCCCCGCCGCCGCGCCGACGGCGTCACCCGCCCGCGCGGGGTCCGCCGGTGCCGCCCGTGCCGCCCGTGCGGGCGCCGCCGCGGAAGCCGCCGCCGAAGCCGGCGATGCCGGCGAGCGTGGTGTTCGTGGGCAGCGGCTGCGAGGCATCCGCGAGGATCACGCGCTCGCCCGCGCGCAGGCCGGCCACGATCTGCACCCAGCCGTCGCCGACGGCCCCCACCCTCACCGCGGTGCGGGTCGGCGTGGCCCCCTGCAGCACCGTGACCTGTGCCGACGACCCGGTGCGGCCGGAGAGCGCCGAGGCGGGCACGCGCAGTGCACCGGATGTCGAGGCCAGCACGATCTCGACGGTCGCCGTCGCACCGCTGGCCAGCGACGCGGGCGGGTCGGCCACGACGACGGTCGCCGGGTAGGAGGGGCTGCTCGCGCCGCTCGACGTCGGCAGCAGGTCCACCGCCGCCACCGTGCCCGGCAGCGCCCGCATCGCGCCGGCCGGGGTGACCTGCGCGGCGAGCCCGGCATGCATCGCACCCATCTGGGCGAGCGGGATCGCCACGGTCACGTCGGCCGCGCCCGCGCCGACGATGACGATGCCGTTCGCGGTGCCGGAGGTGCGACCCACGGTCAGCCCCACGTCGGCCACGGTGCCGGCGATCGGCGCGGTGAGCGTCGTCGCGGTCAGGTCGGCCTGCGCCTGCGCCACCGATTGCTGATCCTGCAGCAGGGCGACCTGGTCGGCGGCGATGCGCACCGGGGCCGAGGCTGCGCCTCTCGCGCCGCCGCCCGACCGCGTTGCACCCGACGACGGTGTGCGTGTCGACGGCGCGAGGCGCTGCGCGGCACCCGACTCCGCCGCCTCGGTCTGTGCGAGCGCCTGCGTGGTGCGCCCGATGGCGGAGATGCATGCGGACAGCTGGGCGGCCGCCGGCACCGGTGTGGGCGTGGGCGTGGGCGTGGGTGTCGGGGTGGGGGTCGGGGATGGCGCGGGCGCCCCGTGCGCGGCGGGGGCCGGGGCGGGACCGGAGGTGCCGAGCACCGGTGCGCACAGCGAGGTCACCTGGGCGAGCACCTGCTGCACCGCGGTCAGCGAGGCAGCCGCCTGGGCCAGCGCCGCAGCCGGTGCACCCGCATCCGCACCCGCAGGCGCCGCGCCCGGGGAGACGGATGCCGCGGCGGCCTCGTCGTCGGCGAGCGACGCCTGGTCCTTCGCGAGGGTCGCCTGGGCGCTCAGCAGCGCTGCACGCAGCGGCGTCGGGTCGATCGTTGCCAGCGCCTGTCCTGCCTGCACGGATTGGCCGACCGCGACCGCCACCGAGGTGACGATGCCCGCGGCGGGGAAGACGGCGGTGGCCTGATCGACCCGCTGCACGGTCCCCGCCGCCGTCAGCGACTGCACGACCGGCCCGCGGGCCACCACGGCGGTGCGGTAGTCCCCGGTCGGCGCCGCCGAGCGGGAGGCCGCGAATGCGGCGACCCCGCCGCCGGCGACGACCACCGCGGCGAGGACGCCGCCGGCGACCCAGCGGCGCGTGCTGCGCGCGCGATCAGCCATCGGACGACCCGGACTGCCACGCTCCGCTGCCGCGCCCGGTGCCCGCGCACGCGCCGCCGACCGGTGCGCTCACGGCGATGGCGCTCGCGGTGAGCGCGCCGGTCTCGTCGGTCTCTCCCTGCGCGCTCACGCAGACCCCCACGACCACCGCGGCGGCGGTGGCGGGTGCGGTCTTCGCGAAGGCCGTGGCGGCAGACCACGTGACCGTGCGCACGGCGGCCCCCGCCGGGCGGGCGGGCGTGACGGTCATCGTGCCGTCGCCGAGCGAGGCGATCGTGCCCACCACGGCGAAGCCGCCGCCGAAACCTCCGGGTCGTGAGGGCGCCGCGGAGGGCCGTGCGGGATTCTGCGTGCGGAACCCGCCGCCGGGGATGCCGACACCGCCCGTGCACGAGCCGCCCGAGGCGGGCACGAGCAGGATGCTGCCCGCGGCCAGGGCGGAGGTCGCGGCGGCACCCGGCGCACCGCCGCGCGCCGCGCGGGCGACGATGCATCCACCCACCGTCAGCGCGTCGGCGGACGACGCGACCTGCTGGGTGAACGTCGTCGCCGTCGTCCACGACACCGCGGTCTGCGTGGTCGCGCCCTGCACCTGCGCCGTCGACCCCGCCACCGCGGCGACCAGGCCGCTCGCTCCCGGGAACCGGTTCGGCGCGCCCTGCCCCTGCCCCTGCCCGGCGCTCGTGACCCGCGTGGAGGCGGGCGCCG
>CAYLMS010000213.1:0-3788 GCA_964384455.1 uncultured Microbacterium sp.
CGCAGCCGCTGCGCCTCGAGCAGCTTGCCCTGTCGCTCGAACTCGGCCAGCCGCTGCGCCAGCTCCGCTTCGATCGTGCCGATGGCCCGGCGCACCACCTCGGTGCCCGCCACGTAGTGCGAGGCGGGGAAGATCGGCACCGCATCGAGCCGGCGCACGACGTCGCCGGTGAGCGGGTGCAGCATGTACAGCGCCTCGATCTCGTCGCCGAACAGCTCGATCCGGATGGCGTACTCTTCGTACACCGGGATGATCTCGATGGTGTCGCCGCGCACGCGGAAGTTGCCGCGGGAGAAGTCCACGTCGTTGCGGTTGTACTGCATGGCGATGAACTGGCGGATGAGCGCATCGCGGTCGTAGCGCTCCCCCACCTGCAGCGCCACCATCGCCCGCAGGTACTCCTCGGGAGCGCCCAACCCGTAGATGCACGACACGGTGCTCACCACGACGACGTCGCGGCGGCTGAGCAGCGAATTCGTGGTGGAGTGCCGCAGCCGCTCGACCTCGGCGTTGATCGACGAGTCCTTCTCGATGAACGTGTCGGTCTGCGGCACGTACGCCTCGGGCTGGTAGTAGTCGTAGTAGCTCACGAAGTACTCCACCGCGTTGTGCGGCATGAGTTCGCGGAACTCGTTGGCCAGCTGCGCGGCGAGTGTCTTGTTGTGCGCGAGCACCAGGGTCGGCCGCTGCACATGCTCGATGAGCCATGCCGTCGTGGCCGACTTGCCCGTGCCGGTGGCGCCCAGCAGCACCACATCGGTCTCACCGGCGTTGATGCGGGCGGCGAGGTCGGCGATGGCCTGCGGCTGGTCGCCGCTGGGCATGTACTCGCTGACGACCTCGAACGGCCGGACCGAACGCGTGTGCTGCATCCTTCCAGGCTATTGCCGACCACCGACAGGCGGCTCAGCGGTCGAGCTGCAGCCGCCGCCACGACGCCACGACTGCGCCCGACACGAGCGCTGCCAGCGCCACGGGCACGCTCAACTGCACAGGCGACACTGCGGTGCCGCCCGACAGCGCCCACAGCGCGGGAGCCGCGAACGGCATCCAACCGCCCGCCCCCGCGAGCGCGCCGACCTGGGCGACGACCACGAGCCCCACGGCGGCGGCGACACCGGCCAGCAGCGAGCGTGCCGCGGCCGCGACCCAGGCGACGGGCAGCGCGACGGCCGCCGAGAGCAGCCCGAGGGCGAACTGCCGCGCCAGCCCCGCCCAGTCGTGCGGCCCGGGTGCTCCGTAGCCGCCGACGAGTCCTACGGCGAGCAGCAGCGCGACGACGACAAGACTGACCGCGGCGGCCCACCCGCAGAACACCGCGAGCTTCGCCGCGGCCAGCCGCCCGCGGCCGACGGGAAGCGCGAACAGGCCGGTGATGGTGCCGTCGGCGAATTCGCGGGAGAACAGCCACGCGAGCACCACCCCGAACCCGAGCAGGCCGCCGGCGGAGGTGATCTGCGCGGCGACGTCGATCAGTCCGGGCCAGCCCGCCACGACCTGGCCGCCCAGTTTCGCGATCAGCGCCCGGTCGCCGGTGCCGACGGCGGCCATCACGCCGGCGACGAGCGCCAGCAGCCCGCCTGCGATCACCGCGGTCGCGACGACGCCGACGCGCGAACGCGCGAGCTTGAGCGCCTCGACCTGCACTGCCGCCTTCATGCCGCCGCCTCGCTGCGGGCACGGTCGTCGGCGCGCACGCGATCGAAGAACACCCTTTCCAGGTCGGCTGCGGCGGGGTCGAGCTCGCCGATCAACCGACCGCGGTTGAGCACGACGATGCGATCGGCGATGCGGGCCACCTCGTCGAGGTGGTGGCTGCTCACCAGCACGGCCGCGCCGGAGCCCGCCCGGGCGACGAGCGCGTCGCGCAGGGTGACGACGCCCTCGGGATCGAGCGCGTTCGTCGGCTCGTCGAGCACGATCAGCGCGGGGTCGTGCGCCAGCGCCGCGGCCAGCCCCACCCGCTGACGGTTTCCGAGCGACAGCCGGCGCACGCGCTGATCGGCGTACGGCGCGAGGCTCCACACAGCCAGCGCCGTGTCGACGCAGGCCGGGTCCGCGCCGCGCAGCCGTGCCGACGCCCACAGGTTCTGCCGCGCCGTCAGTTCCGGGTAGGCCAGCGGCATCTCGATGACGTGCCCGACGCGGCGCCACACGACGGGGCGCGCCGTCGCCACGTTCTGCCCGTCGACGCGCACGATGCCGCGGTCCGGCCGCAGCATGCCGAGGGCCAGCCTCATCAGGGTGGTCTTTCCCGCGCCGTTGAGCCCGACCAGCGCGACGATCTCGCCGGGCGCGACGCGCAGCGTGAGTTCGTGCACGCCCGCGCCACCGCGGAACGCCCGTGACACGGCATCCAGTTCGAGCATGTTCAGTCCTCTCCGAGAGCACGGAACGTCGCGTGCAGCGCGCTGCCGAGCTCCGGGTCGTCGCCGCGCGACCACTCCAGCAGCGCGGCGTTGAGCCCGGCGACCAGGGCAGCCGCCACGATCGCGGCCTCGGTCGCGGCGGCGCCGCGGTCCTGGAGTGCCTGCGCGATCGCCTGCTCGGTCGCGGTGCTGCCGGCGTGCAGTGCGCCCCGCAGCGACGGCGTCGCGGCGACGATCCGCAGCCGCTCGCGCACCTCCTCGACCAGCGGCGGCGCGACGGCGTGCCACGCGTCGCGCACCCCGCGCACGGCCGCGCGCAGCGGCGGCTCCGCGGCATCGCGCACCGAGATCGCCGCGGCGATGAGCGGGTCGTACGGGTCGTCGACCACGAACGCGGCCTTCGTGGCGAAGTGGCGGAACAGCGTCATCTCGCTCACCCCGGCGTGCTGCGCGATCGCCGCGGTGGTGGTGGCGTCGTAGCCGCGCGCGGCGAACAGTTCGAGCGCTGCGGTCAGCAGTGCCGCTCGGGTCGCGCCACGGGAAGCCATGCCAGAATGTTAGTCACTAACATTCAGAGCGTCAACCGGGTTCGACCGGGCGCAGCCGGTGCCACAGCGCGTCGGTCTGCCGCAGCGTGTCGGCGAGTGCGCCGCGGGTGTCGATCACGACGTCGGCCACGGCCAGCCGGCTGTCGTCGTCGGCCTGTGCGCCGATGCGGGCCTCGGCGGCCGCGCGACTCATGCCGCGCA
This sequence comes from uncultured Microbacterium sp., assembly GCA_964384455.1. Taxonomy (GTDB): domain Bacteria; phylum Actinomycetota; class Actinomycetes; order Actinomycetales; family Microbacteriaceae; genus Microbacterium. The sequence continues at coordinate 3,119 of CAYLMS010000213.1, forward strand.
GGCTCATCAGGCGATCGACCCGCAGCGGCGCCGGAGCCTGCGCGACCACGACGAGGTCCCACTTCTCGTCGCCGCGGGCCTCGACCAACAGCGGCACGTCGTACACCACGACCGCGTCCGGATCGGCGGCGAACGCCTCGGCGAACCGCCGCGCCGACAACTCGCGCACCGCCGGGTGCACGATCGCGTTGAGCCTCGCCAGCGCCGCCGGGTCGCCGAACACCCGCGCGCCCAGCGCCGCGCGGTCGAGCGAGCCGTCGGAGCGCAGCATCCCCGCGCCGAACTCGGCCGCGATCGCGGCCAGCACCGCGCCGCCCGGCCGCTGCACCTCACGCACCAGCGCGTCGGCGTCGATCACCACCGCGCCGTGCGCGGCCAGCCGGGCGGCGATCGTGGACTTTCCGGAGGCGATCCCGCCGGTCAGCGCGAGGAGAGGCATGGAACGAGGATGCCACGGCCGCGCCATCCTCAGCCCCACCTGAGGATTCGCTCAGCGGGACGAACCCTCAGGCACGCCTGAGGGTGCCTTGAGTGTCGCCTGAGGCGCGCTCCGTAGCGTCGTGGACATCACCAGCGGATTCGGGCAACCCCGGGCCGCGTCCCCGGATCAAGGAAGGCTCGACATGAGCGAGAACACCACCACCCAGCCCGAGCGCAAGAACAAGCGGCG
>CAYLMS010000214.1:0-3788 GCA_964384455.1 uncultured Microbacterium sp.
CGCGATCCGGTCGGCGAGCGCCGTGACCTCGTCGAGCTCGGTGGATACGACTATCACGGGGATGCCGGCATCCCGGGCCGCGACGATCCGCTTGTGGATGAACTCGATCGATCCGACGTCGACGCCGCGCGTGGGCTGCGAGGCGAGCAGCAGCTTGAGGTCCCGCGTGAGCTCACGCGCGATCACCACCTTCTGCTGGTTGCCGCCCGACAGCGAACCGGCGGACTGGCCGGGGCCCTGGGTGCGGATGTCGAACTCGGCGATCCGATCCCGGGCGAACCGGTCGAGCGCACCGCGCCGGATCGTGCCGGCCGCCGAGAAGGCAGGTTCGGACGAGCGGTTCAGGATGAGGTTCTCGGCGACGGTGAAGCCGCCGACCAGGCCGTCCTCGGTGCGGTCCTCGGGCACGAAGCCGACCCCGGCGTCGAGCACGCCGCGCACGGTGCGGCCGACCAGCTGCTCGCCGTCGAGTTCGATCGATCCGGTCACTCGCGGATGCAGGCCCATGATCGCCTCGGTGAGCTCGGTCTGACCGTTGCCCTGCACTCCCGCGACCGCCAGCACTTCTCCGGGGCGCACGTCGAACGAGATGTCGTCGACGGCGACAACGCCGTCGGCGTGCAGCACCCGCAGCTCGCGCACCGTCAGCCCGCCCTCGCCCAGCCGCGGCGGGTCCTTGTGCACGGTCAGCTCCACGGCGCGACCCACCATCATCGAGGCCAGCTCCGCGTTACCCGTCGTCGGAGCCGCCTCGCCGACCACCTTGCCCAGCCGGATCACGGTGATCCGGTCGGCCACGGCGCGCACCTCGCGCAGCTTGTGCGTGATGAACACGATCGAGGTGCCCTCGTCGCGCAACTGACGCATCATGGCCATCAACTCGTCGGTCTCCTGCGGGGTGAGCACGGCGGTGGGTTCGTCGAACACCAGCACCTTCGCGTCGCGCGACAGCGCCTTGATGATCTCCACCCGCTGCTGCACGCCCACGGGCAGGTCTCCGACCAGCGCGTCGGGGTCGACCTCGAAGCCGAAGCGCGCGGCCACCTCGCGTACGTGGGCGCGGGCGCTGTCGAGGTCGAGCACGCCGAGCCGAGTGGTGCGCTCGTGGCCGAGCATCACGTTCTCGGCGACGGTGAACACGGGGATCAGCATGAAGTGCTGGTGCACCATGCCGATGCCCGCGGCCATCGCGTCACCGGGCCCGCGGAAGTGCTGCGGCACGTCGTCGAGCAGGATGTCGCCCTCGTCGGCCCGGTACAGGCCGTAGAGCACGTTCATCAGCGTCGACTTGCCCGCCCCGTTCTCTCCCAGTAGCGCATGGATCTCCCCCGGCTGCACGATCACGTCGATGTGATCGTTCGCCACGAGGGAGCCGAACCGCTTCGTGATGCCACGCAGCTCGAGCTTCATAGTGCGACCCTATCCACTCCGCCGTGCCGCGCACACACGGCATCGGCAACGGCCGGGGGATGCGGCATCCCCCGGCCGTACCTGTTGCTGCTACTTCGGCGAACTCGGCGACTGCACCGTGATCGCGCCGGACTGGATCTGGTCGGAGAGCTTCTTCAGCTCGTCCTGCAGACCCGCCGGCAGCTTCGACTCGAAGTCGTGGAACGGCGACAGTGCGACGCCGCCGTTCTTCAGCGTGCCGATGTAGGGCGTGGGGTCGAACGTGCCGCCCGCGGCCCCGGTCACGGCCGCGTACACGGCGTTGTCGACCCGCTTCATGATCGACACCAGGATCTGGCTGGCCACCGTCGGGTCGGCGACGGCCAGGTCGGAGTCCACACCCAGCATGACGGTGTTCTTGCCGCTGTCCTTGATGGCGGCCGACGCGCTCAGGTAGATCGGCCCGCCCACCGGCAGGATGACGTCGACGCCCTGGTCGAGCACGCCCTGCGCGGTCTGCTTGGCGGTGTCGTTGGCCGTGAAGCCGCCCGTGAACGAGCCCTTCTGCGACGCGACATCCCAGCCGAACGTCTGCACGTTCTTGCTCTTGTCCTGGTTGAACTTCTGCACGCCGTCGATGAAGCCGTCCATGAACACGGTCACCGGCGGGATCTGCAGGCCGCCGAACGTGCCGACCTTGTTGGTGCCGGATGCCGCCGACCACGCCGCGGCGGCGTAGCCGCCGAGGTAGGCGGCCTGCGCCGTGTCGAACAGCAGCGGCTTGATGTTGGGGGCGGCCGGCTTGCCGGTGTTGTCCGGGTCGGCGTTGTTGTCGATGATCGCGAAGCCGAGCTTCGGGTTCGCCTTGGCCGCGTCGATGGTCGCGGCGGCGAGCTTGAAGCCCACCGACACGATGTAGGTGCAGCCGGCCGCGACCAGCGCGTCCATGTTGGGCTTGTAGTCGTTGTCGGTCTTCGACTCGACCTCGCGGGCGGCGACGCCGAGCGCCTTCGCGGCCCGGTCCATGCCTTCCTTGGCCGACTGGTTGAACGACTTGTCGTTGAACCCGCCGCTGTCGGACACGAGGCACGGCTTGAAGCCGGCCTGCACGCTCGGTCCGGCACTGGTCGGGTTCGTCGCCGGCGCGGTGCCGCAGCCGGCGAGAGCGAGAACGAGCCCGGCGGCGGCAGTGATGCCGACGAGCTTTCGGGTGGTAGAGATGGTCACGCACGCCTCCACAGAGCAACGTCCCGCGTCCTTCGCGGGGCACCCTCAGCAACCTAGCGAGCAGCGCAGGCGGGCGCATCCGGTCGCGCCGTGGAAACCGGAAAGGTTACCAAGCCGCAACACACCGGGCGGGCGCTGCGGTTGACGCGGGTTTCGGCGCGCGCGCCGCGGCGGCTCAGAGAACGTCGCTGCGGCCGGTGAGCTTGAGCGCGTCGACCACGCCCTTGACCCGCTGCGCGTGCTCGTTGGTGGTGACCAGCAGGGCGTCGTCGGTGTCGACGACGACGATGTCCTTCACCCCGATCACGCTGATCACCCGGCTGGTCTGGCTGACCACGATTCCGCTGGCCGCGTCGGCGAGCACGCGCGCATTCGACCCCAGGATGGCGAGGTTCTCGGTGCGGCCGCCGGAGTTGAGCTTGGCGAGGCTGGCGAAGTCGCCCACGTCGTCCCAGTCGAAGTGACCGGGGATGACGGCGAGCCGTCCCTTCGCCGCCGCGGGCTCTGCCACCGCGTAGTCGATCGCGATCTTAGTGAGGGTGGGCCACACCCGGTCGACCACCGGTCCGCGCGCGTCGCGGTCGTCCCACGCCTCGGCGAGGTCGATCAGCCCGGCGTACAGGTGCGGCTGATTCTCGGCGAGCTCGCCCAGCAGCACATCGGCACGGCTGATGAACATGCCCGCGTTCCACAGGTAGGAGCGGTCGGCGTAGTACTCGCGCGCCGTGTCCAGTCCCGGCTTCTCCACGAAGCGCTCCACCAGCGCCGCCTCCGGCGCCCCCTCCACGACGAGCTCGCCGCCGCGGCGGATGTAGCCGAATCCCACGCTGGGCTCGGTCGGAGGGATGCCGATGGTGCAGATGTAGCCCTCGCGCGCGACGGCGACGGCCTGGCGCACGGCCCACTCGAACACCTGCGTGCCCCGGATGACGTGGTCGGCCGCGAACGACCCGATCACGACATCGGGCTCGCGCTGCGCGAGGATCGCGGCAGCCAGACCGATCGCCGCGGCCGATTCGCGCGGCTCCGACTCGAGGAACACGTTGCGGTCGCCGATGCCGGGAAGCTCCTTCTCCACGGCGGCGCGGTGCGCGCGCCCGGTGACCACCGAGATGCGGTCGGCGCCCGCCAGCGGCTCCAGCCTGTCCCAGGTGTCGCGCAGCAGCGAGTGG
>CAYLMS010000215.1:0-3768 GCA_964384455.1 uncultured Microbacterium sp.
CGGGTTCAGCGAGTCGAGCGCCTCCTGGAACACCATGCCGATGCGCCGGCCGCGATACCCGCGCATCTGCTCGGGCGTCAGGCTCGTCAGATCGACGCCGTCGAGACGCACCTCGCCGCGCGTCTCCACGATGGCGAGGTACTCGAGCAGGCGGATGATCGACATCGCGGTGACGGTCTTGCCGCTGCCCGACTCGCCCACGATGCACAGCGTCTCGCCCGACTCGAGGGTCAGATCGAGTTCGCGCACGAGCGACACCGAGCGCGCGTCGGTGATCACGTCGACCTGGAAGCCTTCCAGCTCAAGCAGCGACATCAGTTCTCCCCTTCATCGCGTCAGAGGTCCAGGATGCGCCGGAACCAGCTCTCGCGCGCGGCACACGCCGCACGAGAGACCTCCGCGTCGGGCATGAACATCTCGAACCCATGGAACGCTCCGGCCCATACGTGCAGCTCGCACTGGCCGCCGGCGGCCCAGATGGCGCTGGCGTAGGCGACATCCTCGTCGCGGAACACCTCGGCGGCGCCCACCTCGATGTAGGCCGGCGGCAGGCCCGCCAGATCGGTCGCACGGGCCGGTGCCGCATACGCGTCCACCCGGTCGGTGCCACGGCGGTCGCCGAGCAGCCCCGTCCAGCCGGTGAGGTTGCTGGTGCGGTTCCACGGCCCCTCGTCGTCGTACTGGTGCGTGGAGGTCGTCCGGTCGCGGTCGTCGATCATGGGGCACAGCAGCAGCTGGCCGATCAGCTTCGGGCCGCTCCGGTCGCGGGCCATCAGCGACACCGCCGCGCTGAGTCCGCCGCCGGCGCTGCCGCCCATGATCAGCAGCCGGTCGGCGTCGAAGCCGAGTTCATCGGCGTGCTGCGACATCCAGGCGAGTCCGGCGTAGCAGTCCTCGGCGAGCGCCGGATGCGGGTGCTCCGGCGACAGCCGGTAGTCGGGCATCACCGCGGTGACCCCGTAGCGCAGCACCCAGTCGATCACCCGCTCGAACGCCTCGAAGCGGGTGCCGACCACCATTCCCCCGCCGTGGATGTGGTAGACGCCGGCGGTGGAGCGGCGCCCCTTCGGCCGCAGCACCGACACGGTCAGCGGGGGTGCGCCGGACGGACCGGGGATGACCCGGTCCTCGAAGTCGACGTCGCGCCCCGCGACCCATTCCGCGAGGGTCTGCTGATAGCCGTCGCCGCGTGCACGGCCCAGGTTGTCGGCGGATAGGTGCCCGTTCTGCCGCACCTGCGCGCGCACCTGCTCGGCGGCGGGCGCGAGCTGCGGGTCGTAGGGGACCGGGGTGATCACGGGCATCGCATCTCCTGTCGCGCATCGGCTCGCGCCACCATGCTCGCACCGCCGTCGCGCCAGGGCACCCGCCACCGGCGCCCGGTTGCGGGCGTTCGTTCGCCAGATGGCGGGTGCGCGCGTCAGGCGTGCAGTGCCCGCGCGACCAGTGCCGTGTCGGTGAACTGCTCGAATGCGACCGCCTGGCCGTCGCGCAGCCGCCACACGTGCGCGACGCGCGCGTCGAAGCTGCGGCCGGTGCGCCGATGGGTGCCCGTGTAGGTGCCGATCCCGACGACGACGTCTCCGCCGTCGATCACCTCGTCGATGGTGAGCGTGTAGGAGTCCCAGTCCTCGCCGAGCCGGTCGAACACGCCCGCCACCACGGCGTCGGGTCCGACGTAGGTGCCGGCGTAGGGGAACCCGGCGGCCTCCGTCCAGCGCACGTCGGCGGCGAGCGGGGCGATCATGCCCGCGACGTCGCCGCGGTCGCTGGCGGCGTAGTGGGCGCGGATGATGTCAGCGTTCGACATCTCAGACCGGCTGGGCGTCGGGATAGTGCACCGTGCCGAGCGGATAGATGTGCCCGCCCGCGCGGGAGTGCTCGGCCTGGCCGGCACCATTCAGCCCGAGGAAGATGCCGGTGGTGCGCAGTGCGTAGCCGAGGTCGTGCAGCCAGACGCTGGCCACGGCGATCCGGAACTCGCGGAAGCAGAACAGGTACAGGCCGTCGGCGAACTTCCAGACCGTGGAAAGGTCGGTGTCGCCGTGCCCGCGCTGCACGCCCTCCAGGCACTGCCAGGTATAGCGCTGGCTCGACAGGTACACGTGCTCGTACAGGTGGTGCGGGCTGTACCGGTAGACGTTGCGCATGCCGATCAGGCCACGGCTGGGGGCGGGCACGTCGCCCGTGGGAGCACCGGCGGAGGTGACGCCTGCCCAGAACTGCTGGGTCACCTGGGGGGTGCCTTCCACGGCGTGCTCGGAGATGCGGGACAGCACCGCGAGCGCCCGATGCGTCGTCGTGGAGTAGACGAGCGTGAGCGCCTCGCGCTCGCGGCGGGCAAGCGGCAGGTTCACGAACACCACGTCGTCGCGCACGGCGACCGCGTCGTAGGGGTCGGCTCCCTCGGCGACGACGTAGCCGCCGCTCGCCGACCAGGTCACCGTGTCGGCGCCGAACACGAGGGCGAGGGCGGTGCCGTCGTCGAGCGTGATCGCGAGCGAGGTGCCGTCGAGCGCGACGTTCGGCAGCCGGTAGGTGTCGATCCCGGCGGCGAATTCGTCATAGGTGCGCCACTCGTCGAGCGCAGGGTCGGTGGTGGGGGACTGGTCGGACATGGCACTCCTCGAGGCGGCGCCGACGCCGGCGCCCTGCACGCCATCGTGCGACGTGGGCGGCAGCGGGTCAAGCAGCGGCCGCCGATCGCACGCCGACAGTCAATCCGTGTGCCCGGCCGGTCAAGCGCCGCGTCAGTGCGATGCCCGGAACTCGCTGGGGGACAGGGCGTAGGCGGCCTTGAACGCACGGCTGAAGTGCGCGGCATCCACGAACCCCCAGCGTGCCGCGATCGCGGCGACCGAGCGCTCGGCGAGCACGGGGTTGGTCAGGTCGCGACGGCACTGCTCGAGCCGGCGCCGACGGATCCAGGTGGACACCGTGGTGCCTTCGCTCTGGAACAGCCCGTGCAGGTGCCGGGTGGAGATGAAGTGCGCGGCGGCGATCGTCGTGGGGCCGAGGTCGGCCGAGGCGAGGTGCCGGTCGATGTGCGCCCGGATGCGCTGCATCAGCGCGCGATGCGGGTCGGCGGCTGCGTCGTCGAGGCCCAGTTCTCGGGTGAACAGCGTCGTGACCAGGTCGAGTGCGCTGTGCGCGAGGCGCGCCCCGGTGCTGCCGTGCAGCTGCTCGAGGTTGGCCGAGAGCTGGGTGAGGTAGGGCACGACCACCGCACCGAGTCCCTCGGACCCGGAGATGCGCACGGCGGTGAGCTGACCGACCATATCGGGCGGCAGGGTGATCAGGTGACGGGGGAACATCACCACCATCGTGCGGAAGTCCTCGTCGAACACGAGCGAGTAGGGCCGGCTGGTGTCGTACACGGCGAGGTCGCCGGCCGACAGCACCGCCTCGCGGTCGTCCTGGATGAGCAGGCAGCTGCCCGCGAGCATGAGGCTCACCTTGAAGTAGGCGCGGTCGCCCCGGGCGATGAGCTCGGGAGTGCGCTCGACGGCATGGTCGCTGGCCCGCACATCGGTGACGTGCACCTCGTCGATGCAGGCGGTGCGCAGCATCCCCCGGAAGCGGTCGGGATGCTCGCTGGAGACCTGCAGCGGCACGAAGGAATCGTTGACCACTGCGCGGAATGTGCTGATATCGCGGGCCACGCTGGTCGCGATCACGTCGTTGCCGATCGTCGGCACGGGCTTCACCTCGATCCACGGATCGCTGACGGCGTTGTATACGATCCGTTCCCGGAATCCTACCCGGCCG
>CAYLMS010000216.1:0-3756 GCA_964384455.1 uncultured Microbacterium sp.
CTGGAACTGGGCGAACGACGACTCCAGCACCTCGCGGGCCTTGACTCGGCCGAAGGTGTCGATCAGGTTGACCGCCATGTTGTAGGTGGGCCGGAAGCTCGAGTTCAGCGGGTAGGTGCGCCGCGAGGCAAGAGCCGCCACGGATTGCGGATCGAGGCCCTCGGTCCACTGGATCACGGCGTGGCCCTCCACGTCGATCCCGCGCCGTCCCGCACGGCCGGTGAGCTGGGTGTACTCCCCCGCGGTGATCGCCACCCGCGCTTCGCCGTTGAACTTCTCCAGCTTCTCGAGCACCACCGTGCGGGCGGGCATGTTGATGCCGAGTGCGAGCGTCTCGGTGGCGAACACCGCCTTGACGAGCTTGCGCTGGAACAGCTCCTCCACAACCTCCTTGAACGCCGGCAGCAAGCCGGCATGGTGGGCGGCGACCCCGCGTTCCAGGTTCTCCATCCACTCCCAGTAGCCCAGCACGCCGAGGTCTTCGTCACGCAGCGTGCGGGTACGCTCGTCGACGATCGCCCGGATCTCGGCGCGCTCGTCGGCGTCGGTCAGCCGCACCCCGGCGCGGCGCACCTGCTGCACGGCGGCGTCGCAGCCGGCGCGGCTGAAGATGAAGAAGATCGCCGGCAACAGGTTCGCATGCTCGAGCAGTTGCACCACCTCTGGTCGGTCGAGCCGCTCGATGCGCTGCGTGGTCGACGGGCGCAGTGCACGTCGTCCGCCGCGATGCGGCCGATGCGCCCCCGCGCCGGAGCCGGCGGCACTGCGGGCCTGCTGCACGCTGTGGTTGCGCGCGAAGTTCGCGCCCTTGAACGAACGCAGCCGCATCAGCTCCTGGTTGACCTGCGCGGTGGCCACGCCGGCACGGTCGTCGAACAGCGGCAGCAGATCTCCGCGCACCAGCACGTGCTGCTCCAGCGGCACGGGCCGGGATTCCGAGACGATCACCTCGGTGTGCCCGCGCACGGCGTGCAGCCAGTCGCCGAACTCCTCGGCGTTCGACACCGTCGCCGACAGCGACACCATGCGCACGTCGGTGGGCAGGTGGATGATGACCTCTTCCCACACCGCGCCGCGGAACCGGTCGGCGAGGTAGTGCACCTCGTCCATCACCACGAAGCGCAGCCCGTCGAGCGCCGCCGAATCGGCGTAGAGCATGTTGCGCAGCACCTCGGTGGTCATCACCACCACGCGGGCATCGCCGTTCACGGTGAGGTCGCCGGTGAGCAGTCCCACCTCGTCGGGGCCGTACACGGCCGCAAGCTCCCGGAACTTCTGGTTCGACAGAGCCTTCATAGGCGTCGTGTAGAACGCCTTCGCCCCGGGTTCGCGCATCGCCAGGTGCACCGCGAACTCGCCGACCACCGTCTTTCCCGCCCCGGTGGGCGCGGCGACCAATACGCTGCGGCCGTCTTCGAGGGCGCGGCATCCGGCGAGCTGGAAGTCGTCGAGCCGGAACCGCAGGCCCGCGGCGAACGCGCCGGTGAGCGGATGCTGCGCCGCGGCTTGCGCGGCCGCGTACCGGTCCGCCGGGCTCTCGCTCACGTGATCAGGTCGCCCGGGTCGCCGGGCAGCAGGCTGCTGTTGCGTTTCGCTTTGCGGCAGTCGAACAGCAGCGTGATCAGTGCGGCGACGAAGTAGAGCACGATCAGGATGCCGCCCAGCAGCAGCATCGAGACCACCTCGTAGGCGGGCGTGGCGATCGCGGCGAACACGATGGCGATAAGGATCGCCACCCGCCAGCCCTTGATGATCGCCCTGCCCGACACGATTCCGGCGAGATTCAGCGCGACCAGGAACACGGGCGTGACGAAGGAGATGCCCACGACGATGAGCAGCTTGAACACGAAGTCGTAATAGTAGCTGTAGTCGTAGATGAGCGAGCCGTTCGGCGGCACCAACGAGGCCATCACCTCGACGATGTGCGGCCAGATCAGCCAGCCCACCACGACGCCGCCGAAGAACAGCGGGATCGCGGCGGCCATGAACCCGATCGTGTAGCGCACCTCTTTGCGGGTGAGGCCTGGCATGATGAACGCCCACAACTGCCACAGCCACACCGGCGCTGACAGGATCAGGCCGATCGCGAACGCGATCCGCACCCGCAGGTCGAACCCGCTCGTGACGGTGCCGAAGTTGAGTGCGGCGAGCGACGTGCCGTGCTGCTTCGCGACGACAGCGATCGGCTGGGTGAGCGAGTGGATCACCGGATCGGTGACGATGGCGGCGATGATCATGCCGACCACGAGAGCGAGGGCACCGATCATCAACCGCCGGCGCAGTTCGCGCAGATGCTGCGCGAGCGACATGCGCCGGTCTCGGCCGCGTGCGCCCGTGTCGTCGACGGGCGACGCCTCGCCTGTCACCACAGGCTAGGGCTTGGCCGGCGGGTGCTCGCCGGAGTCTCCGGGCGTGCCGGCGGCGCCGCCGGAGGGCCCCTCGCCGGCGCCCTTGGCGTCGTCGTCCTTCATCGCCTTCATCTCGCCCTTGAAGACCCGGGCGGACTGGCCGACGCTCTTGGCCAGGGCGGGCAGCTTCGCTGCGCCGAACAGCAGCAGGATCACGGCCAGGATGATCAACAGGTGAGGCCACCCGAATGCTCCACCGAACATCAACGCTCCCTGCTCTGTGCGGTACTCGCCCAGTCTACCCGGGCCGGTCGCACGTGCGGGCGCGACCCGCTAGTCACAATCCGTATCGCGCCAGCCCGGCCGCGGCCCACTCGGCCGTCGCCGCACGCGCGGAGCGCGGCTCCAGCACCTCCACCGCTCCGCCGCGGCGCGCGGCGAGCCGGCGCAGCGCCCGCGGGTCGGCGACGTGCAGTGTAGCGGTGGCGGCATGCTCGCCCTGCTCGATCTCGGCCTGATCGAGATAGCGGCCCAGCAGCGGCGCGACGTGCTCGGCGTAGCGCAGCCGCACCGGCACTTCCCCGCCGGGGCCGCTGAACAGTCCGGTCTCGCCGTCGTCGTGCTCGCCCACGGCGATGTCGGTGACCACGAGGTCGCTGATCCGGTCGAGCAGGAACGTGCGCACGGCGCGCCGCAGATGGCACCACCCGCGCAGGTACCACTCCGCGTCGGCGGAGAGGATGCGGATGGGGTCGACCGTGCGCGTCATCGCGTCGCCGTCGATGCGGCGATACCGGAACGACACCGCGCGACCGCGGGCCAGGGCATCCGCGATCGTCGCCCGCACGTCGTCGACCGGGTCGGGAGCGAACACGATCTGCGCGGGCGGCGCACCCGCCCCGCGTGCCAGTTTGCCGATCAGCCCCGCCACCACACCCTGCGCGGCAACGGTGGGCACCGACTGGGCGTACTGCAGCCCCGCCAACAGCGCGGCCGCTTCGCGGGAGGTGAACCGCGGCGCCCGCTCGAACGCGATCACGTTGAGCAGCTCGATCTCGTCTCGCTCGTCGAACGCATCCCAGTCGATGCCGAACAGCTCATGGTCCATGCCGCCTGGCAGCCCGATCACGTTGAGGTTCTCGACCATCTCGCGCATCACCGCAGGGCTCACCCCGAACAGCCGCGCCGCATCCTCGATGCGCGTGGGGCCGTGCTCGTGCACGTAGGGCACGAGGGTCATCACGATCGCCACGCGGTCGATGGCGTGCGGCTGACCGGTCATCGCCCGCTCCCCTCGAGCGGGCCGCGCACCGCGTCGGCATGCAGGTCGAAGGTGGCGCGCAGCCGCGCGATCACGGCCTCGCGCAGCGCCGCCGGTTCGAGCACGCGCACTTCTGGCCCGTACGAG
>CAYLMS010000217.1:0-3736 GCA_964384455.1 uncultured Microbacterium sp.
GCCGACCTGCGCACCGGGCACGCGCTGTCGGTGGTCAGCACGATCGGCGAGGCGGCGGCCGGGCGCACCGCCGTGCAGCAGTACTTCGCTCCCTCGCGCATCGAAGGCATCGAGACCTCGGGCACGGCGCCTGCGCCGACGACCGAGCTGATCGGGCGCCGCGCACTCTGGGTGTACTCCACCCAGCACGCGTACGAGCACGTGTACCTGTCGCCGCACTGGTACAGCTGGCAGTGCCTCGCCGGGCCCGAGCAGGGGTTGGCCGACACCGACGAGAACACCGCCTGGCGCATCCGCCCTGGCATCTACGTGTTCGCGTGGCGCGAGAAGGTGATCCCCTGCGGGTCGGTGACGATCGCCGACCACCGCGACCTCAAGGCGCTGCGCTCGCACGGCTACCTGTTCGGGCGCGACGAAGCCGGCACCGGTGTGACGCACTTCACGTTCGGTGCGCACGGGCGGCTGATGTCGACCACGGTGCATCCGGCGCAGTACGACCCGGCGCGACCGCTGGAGCGCTGAGGTGGCCGCCGAACTCATCCTCACCGGCGGGGTCGTGCGCACGGCCGACCGCGCGCTGCCCGTCGCCGAGGCGATCGCGTTCGAGGGCGGGCGCATCCTCGCCGTCGGCTCGGCGCAGGCGGTGCTCGCCCATCGCTCCGCCGACACCGAGGTGATCGAGCTCGACGGAGCCGCCGTGTACCCGGGCTTCGTCGACGTGCACAACCACCACGCGATGGCCGGCCGCAGCGACCTGTTCGAGCTGGCGCTGCCGGCCGGGCTGAGCCTCGACGAGATCCTCGACCGGGTGCGCGACTATGCGGCGACGCTGCCGGCGGATGCCTGGATCCAGGCGGGCCCGTATCCCAGCACGATGCTGCCCCAGCTGTCGAGCTCGGCGGTGCGGTTGCGACTGGACGAGGCATCCGGCGGTCGACCGGCCGTGATCGTGGAGGACAGCAGGCACAACCGCTGGGCCAATTCGCGCGCGCTCGAGCTGGCCGGCATCACGGCGTCCACGATCCCCGAGGGCGGGGTGACGGTGCTCGATGCGGTCGACGGCGAGCCCACCGGGGTGCTGCTGGAGGCCGCCGGCATCCCGGTGGAAGAGGCCGTGGCGCGCGGCGGCGGGCTGACCGCCGAGCAGCACCGGCGCGCCTCGGCGCGCGGGGTGGAGCTGCTCAACGCCTGGGGCGTCACCGCGTTCCAGGACGCGGCCGTGTCGCAGGACATCCTGGCCGCACTGCAGAGCCTCGACGAAGCGGGCGAGCTGAACTCGTGGGTCGTCTCCAGCCTCACGGTCAACGACGAGATCTTCGGCTTCGACCCGGTGGGCGAGCCGCTCGTGGCGCTCGGCGAGCAGTACCGCTCCGCGCACCACCGCCCCGACTTCGTGAAGATCTTCCTCGACGGGGTCCCGCCGGCGCGCACGGCGCTGTTTCTCGAGCCCTACCTGCCCGACGAGGCGCACGGCGCGCATTACCACGGCACCACCACGATGACCTTCGACCAGCTGCACGCGTGGCTGACGTCGGTCGCTGCGCGCGGGCTCGGCGCCAAGGTGCACTGCACCGGCGACGGCACCGCGCACCTGCTGCTCGACGTGGTGCAGCGACTGCGCGACGAGGGCGTGCAGCTGCCGGTGCAGATCGCGCACGGCCAATACCTGTCCGACGAGGACATCGACCGGATGCCGCGGCTCGGCGTGTCGGCCGACATCTCGCCGTTCATCTGGTTCCCCGGCGTGATCCCGACCGCCCTGGCCGAGGTGCTCGGACACGACCGCGCCGAGCACGCTCAGCCCAACCGCACTCTGATCGACAAGGGCGCGCTGGTGGCGGGCGGCTCGGACTGGCCGGTGAGCGAATCGCCGAACCCGCTGGAGGGCCTGCAGGGCCTGGTGACCCGCGCCGATCCGCTCCGCCGCGCACCGGGCACGCTGTGGCCCGAGCAGGCGATCACCGCCGGTGAGGCGCTGGAGGTGTTCACGATCAACGCCGCCCGCGCGATGGGGCTCGGCGACGAGACCGGGTCGCTCGAGCCTGGCAAGTCCGCCGACGTCGTCGTGCTCGACCGTGACATCATTGCGGGCCCGGCCGACGGCATCATCCGCGCCCGCGTGCTGCAGACCTGGTTCGCAGGACGGCGCGTGTACACGGCGCCGTAGTCGGCGTCGGCGCTCAGGCGTCGGCGAACGGATCGATGCGCACGAGTCCCGGAATGCCGTCGAAGGCGGGATCGGGTGACGCGATCCGTTCGATCCCGTAGGCCAGCGCGGTGGCGGCATGCACGGCATCACGCCCGCGCACCGCGGTGCGCGCGATCAGCTCGAGCGAGAGGTCGAGCACCTCGCGGTCGAAGGCGAGCACTGTCAGCGCCGTCATGAGGTCGTGCGCATCCGCGACCGCGAGGGAGCGATCCCCCGTCACGCGGAGGCGATGATGCACGACCTCCTGGATCATCTCCGTGCTCGCGTACGCGCGCCCGCGGCCGGCGGTGATCCCACGAAGGTAACGACGACTCGCCGCCTGACGCGCGCCCGGTGCTCCGAGCGAGTGCAGCGCGACCGCCGCATCGATGAGCACGGCGTCCTCGCCCATGGGGTTCACGGGATGTCCCGCAGGACAGGCCGGTCGAGCAGCTCGTCTTTGACCGCCTGCCAGTCGTGCATGGGTTGAGGGTGGTGATCGGCACGAGCCCATAGCCGCGTCAACGCCGCCCGGGCATCGGCGCGCCGCCGGTCGAGTCGACCCTCCACTGCGTCGCGGATGTAGGCGCCCACACTCATCCGCTCCTCGCGCGCCTCGGCCAGGAGCCGCTCGTAGAGTTCCTCGTCGAACAGCACCTGCACGCGGCGTTCCAGTGTGGCCATATCACCAGAATACACCGAGGTGTGCAGGCCTGCGCAGGTATGCGCACCTCTCATCGACTCGCGCATATATACGATCTTCGTGCGATTCGATGTGCCCGCGCTTCGCCTACGTGAAGGATGCGAATCGCATCACATCCGCACTTTCGCTCTTGTCAAACGTACACATCTTCGATAGAATGGGATTCAGTTCGATCGAGAGGCGGTGCGAATGTCTGCGCCGGCGACCTCAGGCCTGTCTCCGGCGATCGCGGAACTCGACGAGATCGTCGATCATCTCGCCCGCTCGCGGGAGCGGGCGGCATCCGCATTCGCGTCGGAGATGTTCTTCTTCGCGCGCATCGCCGATCTGGTCGAGCGACGCGAACGGGAACGCGCGGCGCGGGATGCCGGCGCTGTCACCGACGCCTCGCAACTGGCGATGCGCGAGGTGTTCGCCGAGCTCGGCGCCGCCCTGCGGTTGAGCGAGTGGCAGGTCGCCCGCAAGGTGTCGACCGCCTGGACTCTGACCGCCCTGTTCCACGAGACGCTGTGCGACGCCAGCTGCGGTGCGATCTCCGCCGAGCACGCGACCGTGATCGCCGAGGTCGGCGGCGCGATCGAGAGCGAGACGGTGCGGCGCCACTACGAGGCCGTCGCCCTCGACCTGGCGATGGAGCTGACCGCCGGCCAACTGAAGCCCGCGTTGCAGGGGCTCGTGCAGCGCCTCGACCCCGAGGGCACCGAGCACCGTGTGCGCGAGGCGGCTGCCCGGCGCAGGGTGTGCGTCCGGGAGCTGGAAGACGGCCTGGTGCGGATCACGGCGGAGGTGCCGACCGCGCAGGGCGTCGGCATCGGCAACCGACTGCGCGACCTGGCCACCGAACT
>CAYLMS010000218.1:0-3721 GCA_964384455.1 uncultured Microbacterium sp.
AGCCGCGGTCGAGTCCGAAGACTCCGCCGCTGGTGCCGGCGTCGACATAGTGGATGCCGGCATCCTGCAGCGCCGCTGCGCGGCGCACGTCGTCGCGGTAGTTCGAGTTGCCGCCGTCGATGATGGCGTCGCCCGCGGCCAGCTCCGCGGCGACCTGCTCGACGATGCCGCCGGTGAGCCCCGCCGGCACCATCAGCCACACCGCCCGTGGCGCCTGCAGCTTGGCGGCGAGGTCAGCCAGACTGTCCGCCCCGGTGGCACCCTCGGCCACCAGTGCCGCGACCGCGGCGGGACTCACGTCGTACACGACGCAGTCGTGGCCGGCGCGCATCAGTCGCCGCACGATGTTCGCGCCCATCCGGCCGAGGCCGACCATTCCCAGCTGCATCAGGCACCTCGCATTCCGGCGCGTGCGCGCCGTCCACGCGCAGTCTATGCACACCTACGATGGAGGCGTGCTGCCGCTGCATCCCGTCGTCGCCGACGCCCTCGCCCTGCATCCGATCATCGACGGGCACAACGACCTGCCCGGCCGATCCCGCGAAGACCGCGTCACGCCGTACAGCGTGGAAGGGCTCGGCGCCTACGAGGCGCACGGGCGGTTCGACACCGACATCCGGCGCCTGCGCGAGGGCGGGGTCGGCGGCCAGTTCTGGTCGGTGTTCGTGCCGTGCGAGTTGCAGGGCGGCGACGCCGTGGTGGCCACGCTCGAGCAGATCGACTTCGTGCACCGCTTCGCGGCCCGCTACCCCGACGACCTGGCGCTCGTGCGCACCGGCGCCGAGGCCCGCGCGGCGATCGCGCAGGGGCGCATCGCGTCGCTGCTGGGCGCCGAGGGCGGGCACAGCATCGCCGACTCGTTCGGGGTGCTGCGCGAGTTCGCCCGCCTGGGGGTGCGCTACCTGACGCTCACGCACAACGAGCACACGGCGTGGGCCGACTCGGCCACGGCGACCCCGGTGCACGGCGGGCTCACCGAGACGGGCCGCGAGATCGTGCGCGAGATGAACCGGATCGGGATGCTGGTCGACCTGTCGCACGTGTCGCCCGACACCATGCGCGACGCCCTCGACGTCACCCGCGCGCCGGTGATCTTCAGCCATTCGTCGTGCCGCGCCGTGACCGATCACGTGCGCAACGTGCCCGACGACGTGCTGGCCCGGCTCGCCGGCAACGGCGGGGTGGTGATGATCTCGTTCCCGCCCCCGTTCCTGAGCGACGACTACGCCGCCTGGTACCGCGGCGACCGCTCCTCGCCGAAGCCGCGGGTCACCGCGCACGACGTGGTGCGGCACATCGAGCACGCCCGCGCGGTCGCCGGCATCGACCACATCGGCATCGGCGGCGACTACGACGGGTTCGACGACTTCCCGGAGGGGATGGCGGATGTCACCGGCTACCCGCTGGTGCTCGACCTGCTCGCCGAGCGCGGCTGGACGGCCACGGAACTGGCGAAGCTCACCGGCGGCAACATCCTGCGCGTGCTCGACGAGGCCTAGCCGGGTACAGCGCGCGCAGGCGACCTGCCGTAGCGTGTACGAGTGCCCGCTCTGCCCGCTCCCGCCCGCAAGGCCGTACGTTACGCGCGTCGGCTGGGACTCGCCGCCGGTGCCGAACGACGCGCGTTCTGGCGGTCCCGCCCGGTGCGCCGCGACACGGTGCTGTACGAGTCGTTCGCCGGAAACGGCATGCTGTGCAACCCGGAGGCGATCTTCCGGCGCCTGCTCGACGATCCGGAGTTCGCGCAGCTGCGGCACGTGTGGTCGTTGTCGGACTCCGCGGCGGTGCAGGCGTTCCGCGACGAGTTCGCCGATCATCCGCGGGTCTCGTTCGTGCGGCGCGGTTCGGGCGCCTATGTGCGCGCAGTCGCCACGAGCGGCTATCTGATCAACAACGCCACCTTCCCGCCGCAGTTCTCCAAGCGCGAGGGCCAGGTGTACCTGAACACGTGGCACGGCACCCCGTTGAAGCTGATGGGCTTCGACATGCCTGGCGGGGCGATCGAGTCGGCCAACACGCTGCGCAACCTCCTGCTCGCCGACTATCTGCTGGCGGCCAACGACTTCATGGCCCAGACCATGTACGAGAACGCCTACCGGCTGCGCAACATCTATCCCGGCCTCATCATCACCGAGGGCTACCCGCGCATCGACCGGCAGCGTCTGACCGCCGACGACGATCGAGCCCTGCGCACGCGCCTGCGTGCGGCAGGAGTCGCCGTCGACGACGAGCCGATCGTGCTGTACGCCCCCACCTGGCGCGGCAGCTCGTTCAGCCAGCCCGCCGACGACCTCGACCGGCTCGCCGCCGACACCGCCGCGCTGCAGCGCGAGCTGCCCGAGCACCGGGTGCTGCTGAAGACGCACCAGATCGTGCACCGACTGGCGGCGCAGCGGCCGCAGCTCGGCCGCATCCTGGTGCCCAACACGATTCCGACGAACGTGCTGCTGGGTGCCGCCGCGGGGCTCGTCACCGACTATTCATCGATCTTCTTCGACTACCTCGCGACCGGCCGACCGATCGCCTTCCTCGCACCCGATGCCGACGACTACGACCGCACGCGCGGCACCTACCTGCCCGTCTCGCAGCTGCCGGGTCCCGTGCATCCGGATGCCGCGGCCGCCGGCCGTGCGCTCGCCGGCCTGCTGGCCCCGGGGGCCGCGCCCCACCCGCGGCTGCCCGAGTGGCAGCAGCGCTTCACCCCGTACGACGACGGCGAGGTCACCTCGCGCATCGTCGACATCGTGTTCGGCGGCAGCACGCAGGGCCGGCGCGTGCAGCCCGTCCGCAGCGACGGGCGCACCCGGCTGCTGCTGTACCTCGGCGGCATGCGCTCCAACGGCATCACCAGCTCGGCGCTGAACCTGCTGAACGCGATCGATCACGAGCGCTACGACGTCACCGCGCTGATGCCGCTGTTCCGTGCTGCGGCACCGCTGGCCAACCAGGCGATGATCCATCCGGCCGTGCGTCAGGTGTTCCGCATCGGCGGCATGAACGGCTCGAAGCTCCTGCACCTGCGCCGCCGCGCCGACGACTGGCGCGGCACCCCGCTGGAGCCCTATACCGAGCCGTGGCACAGCACGCTGTGGGACGACGAGTTCACCCGAGTGCTCGGCGGCGCGCGGTTCGACTGGGTGGCCGACTTCAGCGGTTACAGCCCGTTCTGGGCGAATCTGCTGCTGCACGCGCCGGGCGCGCGGCGCGCGATCTGGCTGCACAACGAGATGACGTCCGACCGGCAGCGCACGGTGGGCGGCAAGCAGCGGATGCGGCGCAACCTCGGGCTGGTGTTCGCCCAGTACGCGGCCTACGACCAGCTGATCAGCGTGTCGCCGCTGCTGACCGAACTCAATCGCGCCGAGCTGCGGGAGTTCGCGCCCGCCGAGCGGTTCCTCACCGTGCGGAATCTGCCCGACGTCGAACGGGTCGCGCGGGGCGCCGGCGTGCCGCTGACCGAACTCGCCGAGGACCACGAGGCCGACGAGACCGACGCGCAGCCCCCTGAGTGGCTCGCGGCGCTGACGCAGCGGCATCCCGAGCAGCAGTGGTTCGTCACGGTGGGAAGGCTCTCGCCGGAGAAGAATCAGGAACGACTGCTGCGTGCCTTCGCGCAGGTGCACACGGCGCGGCCCGAGGCCCGGCTACTGATCGTGGGCGGCGGTCCGCTGCAGGGCGAGCTCGCCGGGCTGATCGACCGGCTGGGGATCGGGCACGCCGC
>CAYLMS010000219.1:0-3718 GCA_964384455.1 uncultured Microbacterium sp.
TGTTCTCCGCGCATGCTGCGCGACTGCACGATGCCGGGGTGTGGGTGCCGGGCGCGCACCCGCGCGTCGAGCGGCGTGCGCGCGCCGGCGCCGGTGCTTCGCTGCTGTGCGCCGACGGGCTGGCGGTCGGACGGCGCGGCTTCGGCGAGAAGTCGCCGCGGGTAGCGGCATCCGACGTGTCGCTGCGCGTGCGCGCCGGTCGCACGCTCGCGATCACGGGGCCGAACGGCAGCGGCAAGTCCACGCTCGCCCTCACGCTGGCGGGGCTGCTGCCGCGTGCCGGCGGACGGCTGGATGCAGCGCCCGAGCTGTGCGGAGGGCTCGGCGCTGACCCGATGCGCTGGCGCTCCCGCGAACTGCTCACCCGGATCGGGATGGTGTTCCAGGAGCCGGAGCATCAGCTGCTGCGCGCGCGCGTGCGCGACGAGCTGGCGATCGGGCCGCGCGCCCTGGGCCTCGCCGACGCCGAGATCGCCGCTCGTGTCGATCCGCTGCTCGAGCGGCTGCGGCTGGCGCACCTGGCGCAGGCGAACCCCTTCACGCTGTCGGGCGGTGAGAAGCGGCGGCTCACGGTGGCAGCGATGCTCGCGACCCGCCCGCAGGTGCTGGTGCTCGACGAGCCCACGTACGGTCAGGATGCGCGCACGTGGCGGGAGCTCGCCGAGCTGCTCGACGAGGTGTGCGCGGCGGGGGCGGCGGTCGCGCTCGTGACGCACGACGTCGACCTCGTCGCCGCGCTGGCCGACGACGAACTCGTGCTGGGCGGCGTCACGGTGCCCGGGGCGGCGGCATGAGCGCGCTCGCCGCGGGGGCGCGCTCGGCCCGGCTGGCCACCTTCAACCCGGTGGCCAAACTCGCCGCGACCCTCGTGCTGACCGTGACTCTGCTGCTGTCGATCGACCCGGTGTCGGCCGGCGTGACGCTGGCGGTGACGCTGCTGCTGCTGCCGCTCGCCGGCTTCGGCGCGCGGCAACTGTGGCTGCGCCTGTGGCCGATCGTGCTCGCGGCCGCGCTCGCGGCCGCGAGCACGGCGCTCTACGGACGGCCGTCGGGCACCGTGTATGTGGAGTGGGGACTGCTGCGCGTCAGCGACGGCTCGCTGGCGCTGGCGCTGGCGATCTTCCTCAGGGTGCTCGCGATCGCCGTGCCCGGCGTCGTGCTGTTCGCTGCGACCGACCCGACCGAGCTGGCCGACGGGCTCGGCCAGCTGGTGCGGCTGCCGGCACGGTTCGTGATCGGCGCGCTCGCCGCGCTGCGGCTGGTCGGGCTGCTCGTGGAGGACTGGCACGGGCTCGCGCGCGCGCGCCGCGCGCGCGGCGTGGCCGACAGCGGCCGGGTGCGGCGCGCGACGGGTCAGGCGTTCGCGCTGTTCGTGCTCGCGATCCGTCGCGGCACGAAGCTCGCGACCGCCATGGAGTCGCGCGGATTCGGGGCGCCCGTGCCGCGCACCTGGGCGCGCCCGTCGCGGCTGCGCGCCCGAGATGCCGCGCTCGTCGCACTGGCGGCGGCGACCGCCGCGGCCGCCGTGACCGCGGCGGTCGCCGCCGGCACCTGGACGTTCATCCTCGGTCTCTGACCCCGCCCGGTGCCCGTCGCACGGGTGGCGCCGCCGGCGGTGTGGACACCGGTGCCGAGGCCGCGGCGGTCGGGCGTCAGCCTCGCAGCACCTGGGCCAGCAGCACCGCGTGGTTGTGCTCGGGATCGGCGACGCTGTGCAGCAGGGTGACGACGGGATGCTGCGCCAGCGCGACGCGCAGCGCCGGCACCGCGGGGTTGGCGGCGACTTCGGCGCCGTAGGCGGCGACGAAGTCGCTCCACGTCATGCCGTCGTGGTGGTAGGCGGTGCGCAGCGCCGCCGTCGGCGCCACATCCTTGGCCCATAGGTCGACGGCCGCCCGTTGCTTGCTCAGCCCCCGCGGCCAGAGCCGATCCACGAGAACACGGAAGCCGTCCGCCGGCTCAGGGGTGTCATAGACCCTCTTGACCTCGAGCTCCATGACTCCAGTCAACACCTCGCTGCGCCGCGCCGGTTCGGGCGGCAGGATATTCGGGGTCTGGCACCGCTGTGCGGCCAGGTGGGAGCTGTTCCTCCTGCGAGCCGAACTGTCCGGGCTGTGCACACTGCCGGGCGCAATCACCGGCCCGGCGCGCACAGCGTCTCACCCCGCGTACGGCACGACGACCTGTGGACGCACCGCCTCCGGCCACGCGCCCTACCACCACCCACCTATGCTGGGCGAAGAGCGTCGGCTGGTTCGAAGGAGAACGCATGCGCATCGACAGGGCAGCGGCCATTGTCACCGGCGGGGCCAGCGGACTAGGACTCGCGACCGCACGGCGCCTGGCCGCCGCAGGCGCGGCGGTCGTCATCGTCGATCTGCCCGGATCGGCCGGGCCGCAGGTGGCGGCCGAGTTCGGCGGCGCATTCTCGCCCGCCGACGTCACGAGCGAGGAGCAGGTGCGTGCGGCGGTCGCCGCGGCACAGGCGCGCGGCCCCCTGCGTGTCGTGGTCAACTGCGCGGGCATCGCACCCCCCGCGAAGGTGCTCGACCGCGAAGGCAACCCCGCGAGCCTGGCCGACTTCGAGCGCATCATCCGCATCAACTTGGTCGGCACGTTCAACGTCACCGCCCAGGCCGCGGCCGCGATGGCCGCCACCGAGCCCGATCCCGACAGCGGCGACCGGGGCGTGATCGTGTCGACGGCGAGCGTGGCCGCGTTCGACGGTCAGATCGGCCAGCCGGCCTACTCGGCCAGCAAGGGGGGCGTGCACGCGATGACGCTGCCGATCGCCCGCGAACTCGCCCGCTACGGCATCCGGGTGTGCACCATCGCCCCCGGCATCATGGAGACCCCCATGCTCAAGGGGCTGCCGCCGGCGGCCCAGGAGTCGCTCGGTCAGCAGGTGCCCTATCCCTCGCGCCTCGGCCGCCCCGACGAATATGCCGCGCTGGTCATGCACATCGTCGAGAACGGCTACCTCAACGGCGAGACGATCCGCCTCGACGGCGCGATCCGGATGGCGCCGCGGTGAACGACCCGCTGCTGCTGCAGGTCGACGGCGGCCTCGCCCGCCTCACCCTGAATCGCCCGCACCGGCTCAACGCGTTCGACGCCGAGCTCGCGCAGGCGTGGGCCGAGGCGACGGCGCACGTGGTCGCCCGCGACGACGTGCGTGCGATCGTGCTGGATGCCGCCGGCCCCGCGTTCTGCGCCGGCGGCGACGTGATCGCCATGGCGCGCACGATGAGTTCCGGCGCCGAGTTGGAGCGGTTCGCCGGGGTGATCAACCTCGGCATCCGCGCGCTGGTGGAGTCGTCGATCCCGGTGGTCGCGGCTGCCCACGGCACCACCGCCGGCGGCGGACTGGGCATCCTGCTCAGTTCCGACTATGCGATCGTGGGCGCCGACTCGCGGCTCGGCAGCCGTTACGCCAACGTCGGCCTCACGCCCGACCTGTCGGTGTCGGCGCAGCTCGCCCGCGCGGTGGGCGAGCGGCGCGCGCTGGCGCTGTTGCTGCAGGACCGCATGCTCTCGGCGCATGAGGCGCGCGAGTGGGGCCTCGTCGCCGAGGTGGTCGAGGGGCCCAAGGCCTCCGAGCGCGCCGAGCGGACGGATGCGGGTGCCGACGTCGCCGGGATGCCGGATGCCGTCGGGCCGGGTGCCGCCGCCGAAGCCGTCGGCGGGCCGGACGCCGGTGCCGATGTCGCCGGGAGGC
>CAYLMS010000220.1:0-3701 GCA_964384455.1 uncultured Microbacterium sp.
GGTCGCCGTCACCGGCACCAACGGCAAGACCACGACCACGCGGATGACCGCCGCGATGCTCGCGGCAGGCGGCCTGCGCGCCACCCCGTGCGGCAACATCGGCGTGCCCGTGCTCGACGCCGTGCGCGACCCGGGCGGCTTCGACGTGCTCGTGGTGGAACTGTCCAGCCACCAGCTCTGGTACCTCGGCCTGCAGCGCGGCCCCGCCCCGCTGTCGCCGCATGCCGCGGTGTGTCTGAACCTCGCCGGCGATCACCTCGAGTGGCACGGCGACTTCGAGCACTACCGCGCGGCGAAGGCGGGCGTGTACGCGCATACGCGGGTCGCGTGCGTGTACAACAAGGCGGATGCCGCCACCCGGCGGATGGTGGCGGAGGCCGACGTCGTCGAGGGTGCGCGTGCCATCGGCTTCGACCTCGGGGTGCCAGGACCCAGTGATCTCGGCCTGGTCGACGGCATCCTGGTCGATCGCGCCTTCCTGCCCGAGCGGCACACGGCGGCACTCGAGCTCGCTACCGTCGCCGACCTGGCCGTAGGCGGACTCGCGGCCCCGCATGTGGTGGCCAACGCTCTGGCGGCGGCGGCGCTGGCCCGCTCGCTCGACACGCCGCCCGCGGCGATCCGTGACGCCCTGCGCCGCTTCCGACTCGACCCGCACCGGATTCAGGTGGTCGCCGTCGTCGACGGGGTGACCTGGGTCGACGACTCGAAGGCCACCAACCCGCACGCGGCGGCCTCGTCGCTCGCCGCCTATCCGGGCGCGGTGTGGATCGTGGGCGGACTCCTGAAAGGCGTCGACATCGCCGAACTCGTGGCCGCACACGGCACCACGGCGAAATCCGCGATCGTGATCGGCGCGGACCGCACGGCCGTCGTCGCGGCGTTCGCGCGACACGCGCCCGCGGTGCCCGTGTTCGAGGTCGACGAGACCGAGACTGAACGAGTCATGGCGCGCGTCGTGGAACTCGCCGCGGGGATCGTCGCTGACGGGGACGTGGTGCTGCTCGCCCCTGCGGCGGCATCCTTCGACCAGTTCGCGTCGTACGCCGACCGCGGCGTGAGATTCGCCGCCGCGGTGCGGGAGCGGTTCGGCAGCATCGACACGGGGGAGGCGGCGGATGACCACCACGAGCCCCCGTCAGGCACCGCCTGACCCGGCCGAGCGTCGCGGCCTGGCCGCCCGGGTGTCGCTGGGGCGCGTATCGACGAACGTGCCGGGCGAATTCCTGCTGCTGGTCTCGACGACGCTGCTCCTGACCGGCTTCGGCCTGGTGATGGTGCTCTCGGCCACGATGGCCACCTCGGTGGCGGCGGGCCTGAGCCCCTTCCAGGCCGTCATGAAGCAGCTCGTGTTCGCGATCATCGGGCTGCCGTTGATGTTCGTTGCGTCCCGCATGAAGGTGGAGTTCTGGAAGCGGATGGCATGGCCGGCGCTGATCGCCGCCACGCTGTTCCAGCTGCTCGTGTACCTGCCGGGCATCGGTGTGGCCGCCGACGGCAACCGCAACTGGCTGCAGTTGGGCGGCGTGCAGGCGCAGCCGGCCGAGTTCCTCAAGCTGGCGCTGCCGCTGTGGATCGGCTACGTGCTGTACCGCAAGCAGACGCTGCTGGGACTGTGGCGCCACGTGTTCATCCCCGTCGTGCCCGTGGTGGTCGGGGTGCTCGCCACGGTGATGGGCGGCGGCGATCTGGGCACGTCGATGATCCTCATGTTGATCGTGCTGGCGTGCCTGTTCTTCTCCGGGGTCAAGCTGCGGGTGTTCATCATCCCCTTCCTCGTGACGGCGGTCGTGGTCGCCCTGTTCGCCGTGAAGAGCCCCGACCGGATGCGTCGCATCCTGAGCTTCCTCGATCCGAACTGCCTGGATCCCGCGAAGGCGCGGGGCGACTGCTATCAGACCCTGCACGGCATCTGGGCGCTCTCCGGCGGCGGGGTGTTCGGACTGGGACTGGGCAACTCCAAGGAGAAGTACGGCTGGCTGCCCGCCGTAGCCAACGACTACATCTACGCCATCATCGGCGAGGAGCTCGGGCTCATCGGCGCGATCGTCGTGCTCGTGCTGTTCACGCTGTACACCATCGCGGCGTTCCACATCATCCGCAAGACCGACGACCCGTTCATCCGCATCGTCGCCGGCGGCATCACGGTGGGCATCATCGGCCAGGCGATCATCAACATCGCCGTCGTGCTGCGACTGTTCCCGGTGCTGGGCGTTCCGCTGCCGTTCATGTCGCAGGGTGGCACCTCGCTGGTGTCCGTGTTGCTGTCCACCGGCGTGCTGCTCTCGTTCGCGCGCACGCTGCCGGCGACCCGGCGGACTGCGGCGTGACCACCTATCTGCTCGCCGGCGGCGGCACCGCCGGTCACGTCACGCCGCTGCTGGCCGTGGCCGACGCGCTGCGCGTGCGCGAGCCCGACTCGAGGGTGCTCGTGCTCGGCACCGCCGAGGGGCTCGAGGCCAGACTCGTGCCGGCCGCCGGCTACGAGCTGCTCACGATCGCCAAGGTGCCGTTCCCGCGCCGCCCGAACCGGTACGCGGCGGCATTTCCTTCGCGGTTCCGCGCCGCCGTGGCACAGGTGCGGCAGCAGCTGCGGGCGCGCGGGGTCGATGTGCTCGTGGGGTTCGGCGGCTACGCGTCGGCGCCCGCCTACGTCGCCGCGCGCCGCGAGCGCGTGCCCTTCGTCGTGCATGAGGCGAACGCCCGGCCGGGGCTCGCGAACGTGCTCGGCGCGCGCCGCGCGGCGGCGGTCGGGGTCGCGTTCGCGGGCACCCGGCTGCGCCGGGCCGAAGCGGTGGGGATGCCGCTGCGGCGCTCGATCGCAGAGCTCGACCGCGCGGCACGGCGTGGCGAGGCGGCGACCCGCTATGGGCTGGACGCCGCGGTGCCCACCCTGCTCGTGTTCGGCGGGTCGCTCGGCGCGCAACGTCTCAATGAGGCGTTCAGCGCGGCCGCAGGAGCCGTGCTGAACGCCGGCTGGCAGCTCGTGCACATCACCGGCGAGCGCTGGCAGGGGTCGGCCGGCGACGCCGGCCGCGGCCGCGCCGTGCTGCGCTACGAAGACCGGATGGAGTTCGCGTTCAGCATCGCCGACGTGGTCGTCGCCAGGGCGGGCGCGGCGACGGTGAGCGAACTCAGCGCGCTCGGCATCCCCGCCGTGTACGTGCCTTATGCCGTGGGCAACGGCGAGCAGGCACTCAATGCACGCGCCGCAGTCGCGGCGGGCGCTGCCGTGCTGATCCCCGACGCCGAACTCGACGCCGACTGCGTGCGCGAGCGGATCGTGCCGCTGCTGACCGACCCGGCGCGGTTGGCCGCGATGACGGCGGCGGCGCGCGTCGTAGGCAGCCGCTCGGGCACCGAGAACCTGCTCGCGCTGATCGACCGCGCGCTCACGGGCGGCCCAGGCGGCGCGCCTAGGATGGACCGGCCATGATCCGACCAGACCTGAGCCTGCCCCTGCCCGACGAGATCCGCGCCGCCCACTTCATCGGCATCGGCGGGTCGGGCATGTCGGGACTGGCGCGCATGTTCCTCGCCCGCGGCATCCGCGTGTCGGGGTCCGACCGTGCCGACAGCCCGGGATTGCGCGCATTGGCCGCGCTCGGTGCGACGGTGCACGTCGGCCACGACGCCGCCTGGCTCGGCGACGCCGACACGGTCGTGCACACCGGCGCGATCTGGCCCGAGAACCCCGAGTA
>CAYLMS010000221.1:0-3676 GCA_964384455.1 uncultured Microbacterium sp.
CGCTGGTGACCGCCTTGGCGAACGTGATCATGTCGGGCTGGTAGCCGTAGGCGTCGCACGCGAAGTACTCGCCGATGCGGCCGAACGCGCAGATCACCTCGTCGGAGACGAGCAGCACGTCGTAGCGGTCGCAGATCTCGCGCACCCGCTGGAAGTAGCCGGGCGGGGGCGGGAAGCATCCGCCCGAGTTCTGCACCGGCTCCAGGAACACCGCGGCGACCGTGTCGGGGCCCTCGAACTGGATCATCTCCTCGATGCGGTCGGCGGCCCAGATGCCGAACTCCTCGGGGCTCGACGTGGGCGCACCCATCTCGGCGGCACGGTAGAAGTTCGTGTTCGGCACGCGGAACCCGCCCGGGGTGACCGGCTCGAACATCGCCTTCATCCCGGGCAGGCCGGTGATGGCCAGCGCGCCCTGCGGCGTGCCGTGGTAGGCGATCGCCCGCGAGATGACCTTGTGCTTGGTGGGCTTGCCCTGCAGCTTCCAGTAGTACTTCGCCAGCTTGAATGCGGTCTCGACGGCCTCGCCGCCTCCGGTGGAGAAGAACACATGGTTCAGGTCGCCGGGCGCGAGGTCGGCGAGTCGGGCGGCCAGTTCGATGGCGGCGGGATGCGCGTACGACCAGATCGGGAAGAACGCGAGCTGCTCGGCCTGACGCGCCGACACCTCCGCGAGCCGGCGGCGACCGTGACCCGCGTTGACCACGAACAGCCCCGCGAGGCCGTCGAGATAGCGCTTGCCCGCGGCATCCCAGATGTGGTGCCCCTCGCCCTTGACGATGATAGGTACGCCGGCGTCCATCGTCGACTGGCGCGAGAAGTGCATCCAGAGATGGTCGCGCGCCTTCTGCTGCAGCGCAGCCTGGTCGTAGGCGGTTTCGGTCGCGAGGGACATGACAGGGCCTCCTTGTGGCGCTTTGTCTCGACCCTACCCGCGCGCCTGTGACGGCGGTAGGACGGCCGCAGCACGGTGAGGCGACGGCTCGTCTGGACCGGCGGCGGGCGCCGAGCGGACTGTCCGGCCGGAGGGGGGCGCCGTGTGCGAACTAGACTGGACGCCATGCCCCTCGCCCCCAAGCTCGCGACGTTTCCGGCGATCCGGGGCGCACTGCGCTTCTACCAGATCTGCTCGATCATCACCGGCACGTTTCTGCTGCTGCTGGTCGGCGAGATGATCCTGAAGTACACGCCACTGCAGCTCGAGGTGTTCTGGAACCCGGTGCGCTGGTTCACCCTGGCTCCGGTGGTGACCGGCCCGCACGGGCAGGAGTCGAGCGGCACGGGCGTGAACATCTCGATGACGATCCTCATCGTGCACGGCTGGTTCTACGTCGTCTACCTGTTCAGCTGCTTCCGGGTGTGGAGCATGATGCGGTGGCCGCTGTGGCGGTTCCTGCTGCTGGCGGCGGGCGGGGTCGTGCCGTTCCTGTCGTTCATCATGGAGACGGTCGTGGCGCGCGATGTGCGCCGCTACCTGTCCGAGCGGGAGGCGGCCGAGACCGCCGTGCCCGCAGCCGTGCCGACCGCCGAGAGGGCGCTGTGACCGAGACGATGCCGACCGCCGCACCTCGCCCCGTGCTCGTCGTCGACTTCGGGGCACAGTACGCCCAGTTGATCGCGCGGCGGGTGCGCGAAGCGGGCGTGTACAGCGAGATCGTGCCGCACACCGCGACCGCCGCCGACATCGCGGCGCGGCAGCCGGTCGGGCTGATCCTCTCGGGTGGACCGTCGTCGGTGTACGAGCCGGGCGCCCCGGCGCTCGACCCCGCCGTGTTTGGGTTGGGTCTGCCGATCCTCGGCATCTGCTACGGCTTCCAGGTGATGGCGCAGGCGCTCGGCGGCGAGGTCGCTAACACCGGGCTGCGCGAGTACGGCGCGACGGATGCCGTCATCCTCGGCGGCGGCGGAGCGCTGCTGGCCGGTCAGCCCGAGCGGCAGAACGTGTGGATGAGCCACGGCGACCAGGTGTCGAAGGCGCCCGCCGGCTTCGAGGTGCTCGCCTCGACCGGCGCCACCGCCGTGGCCGCCTTCGGCGACGCCGAACGCTGCTTCTACGGCGTGCAGTGGCATCCCGAGGTGCGCCATTCCGACCACGGCCAGCGGGTGCTCGAGAACTTCCTGCACCGCGCGGCGGGGCTGGACGCCTCGTGGAACAGCGGCAGCGTCATCGCCGACCAGGTCGCCCGCATCAGGGCGCAGGTGGGTGATGCGCGCGTGCTGTGCGCGCTGTCGGGCGGCGTGGACTCGGCTGTCGCCGCCGCGCTCGTGCACGAGGCCGTCGGCGACCAGCTCGTGTGCGTGTTCGTCGATCACGGCCTGCTGCGCAAGGGCGAGCGCGAGCAGGTCGAGCAGGACTACGTCGCCGCCACCGGCGTGCGGCTGGTCACCGTCGATGCGCGCGAGCGCTTCCTGTCGGCGCTCGCGGGGGTGAGCGACCCGGAGGACAAGCGCAAGATCATCGGGCGCGAGTTCATCCGCACCTTCGAGCAGGCCGAGCGCGAACTGGTGGCCGAGGCCGCCGCCGACGGTGCACCCATCCGGTTCCTCGTGCAGGGCACGCTGTATCCGGATGTCGTCGAATCGGGCGGCGGTGCTGGCACGGCCAACATCAAGAGCCACCACAACGTCGGCGGGCTGCCCGACGACCTGCAGTTCGAGCTCGTCGAGCCGCTGCGGGCACTGTTCAAGGACGAGGTGCGCGCCATCGGCAGGGAGCTCGGCCTGCCCGACGTGATCGTGGGCCGTCAGCCGTTCCCCGGCCCGGGGCTCGGCATCCGGATCGTGGGCGAGGTCACCGCCGATCGGCTGGAGCTGCTGCGCGAGGCCGATGCGATCGCCCGAGAGGAGCTGAGTGCGGCTGGGCTCGACGGCGAGATCTGGCAGTGTCCGGTGGTGCTGCTGGCCGATGTGCGCTCGGTGGGCGTGCAGGGCGACGGCCGCACCTACGGCCATCCGATCGTGCTGCGCCCGGTGTCGAGCGAGGATGCCATGACCGCCGACTGGACGCGGCTGCCCTACGACGTGCTCGCGCGCATCTCGAACCGGATCACCAACGAGGTGCGCGACGTGAACCGGGTGGTGCTCGACGTCACCTCGAAGCCGCCGGGCACCATCGAGTGGGAATGACCGGGCGCTACCTCGCCCCGACCGCCGTCGACGGCGTGTTCAACTGCGTGGTGGCGTTCTCCACCCGGATCGGTCTGCCGCTGGCCGGCAGCCGGGTGCTCGCGGTGCGCGGGCGCTCGAGCGGGCAGTGGCGCACCACTCCGGTCAACCCGCTCCGGATCGCCGGTGAACGCTACCTCGTCGCGCCGCGCGGCAACACGCAGTGGGTGCGCAGTCTGCGGGCCGCGGGCAGCGGAGAGCTGCGGCACGGCCGGCGAGTGGAGCGGTTCGTCGCGGTGGAGGTGGCGGATGCCGACAAGCCGCCGGTGCTGCGCGCCTATCTGAAGGCCTGGGCCTGGGAGGTGGGCCGCTTCTTCGACGACGTCGACACCGGCTCTCCCGACGAGCGGCTGCTGCAGGTGGCGCCCGACTTCCCGGTGTTCCGCATAGCCGCAGCGGACTGACCCCGGCCGATCCCTAAGCGGCCCGCGCCTGCGGGGATCACGGGCGACACGCCGGCCGGGGCGGGCCTTGGGCGGGAGGTCGCCCTGCGGGTGGACATGCTCGGGGT
>CAYLMS010000222.1:0-3666 GCA_964384455.1 uncultured Microbacterium sp.
CACGCCGCTGCACCCGGAACGCTTCGTCGCCGACCTCGCCGCGACACTGACGGAGGTCGTGACCGACCCCGGCACCGCGCGGGCCTACGGGCAGGCGGGCCGGGAACGGGCGATCCGCGAGTTCAGCTGGGCGAGCATCGCCGACGCCACGGCGGCGATCTACCGGGAGGTGGCCGCATCCGGCCGATAGGCTGACTGCATGCCGCAGGTCCTCGAGTTCTCCGACGTCGTGGTGCGCCGGGACGGCCGGAACATCGTCGACCAGCTGGACTGGACGGTCAGCGACGACGAACGCTGGGTCATCCTCGGGCCGAACGGCGCGGGCAAGACGACCCTGCTGCAGCTGGCCGACACGCTCATGCATCCCTCGTCGGGCGTGGTCACGGTGCTGGGGGAGCGGCTGGGCCGGACGGATGTGTTCGAACTGCGCCCGCGCATCGGCTTCGCATCGTCGGCGATGGCCAAGCGGATGCCGCCGGAGGAGACGGTGCTCGACGTGGTGCTCACCGCCGCATACTCCGTGCTCGGGCGCTGGCACGAGTCGTACGAGGACATCGACGAGCGCCGCGCGCTGCGCGTGCTCGCGCAGTGGCGCCTCGATCACCTCGCCGACCGCTCGTTCGGCACGCTGTCGGACGGCGAGCAGAAGCGCGTGCAGATCGCGCGCGCGGTGATGACCGATCCGGAGCTGCTGCTGCTGGACGAGCCGACCGCGAGCCTCGACCTGGGCGCGCGCGAGGAGCTGCTGCACCTGCTCGGCGGCTATGCGCAGGCGCCGAGCACTCCCGCGATGATCATGGTCACCCACCATGTCGAGGAGATCCCGCTCGGGTTCACGCACGTGCTGCTGCTGCGCGACGGGGCGGTGGTGGCGGCGGGGCCGATCGCGGCGACCCTGACGGCGCAAGCGTTGAGCGACACGTTCGCGCTGCCGATCGCGCTGACGGTGCACGACGGCCGCTATGCGGCGCGCGCCGTGCACGGTGCGTGACCTGCGCGCCGGACTGGTAGACTCGATCCTTGGTGCGCACGCACCGAGACTTCTGCTCGCCGTCGGCGGGCGAGACCCGCGATCGAGGATCCCGCATGAAGACTGACATCCACCCCGCCTACCAGGCCATCGTGTTCCGCGACCTGGGCTCGGGCGAGACCTTCCTCACCCGCTCCACCGCCACCAGCGACAAGACGATGGAGCTCGACGGCGTGGAGTACCCCGTCATCGACGTGGAGATCTCGTCGGCGTCGCACCCGTTCTACACGGGCAAGCAGCGCATCCTCGACTCGGCCGGCCGCGTGGAGAAGTTCAACCAGCGCTTCAAGAACTTCGGCGCCGGCTCGAACTGAGTTCGAACGCACACCGGAAGGGTCCCGCCGCGGCGGGGCCCTTCTTCGTGTCAGCGCACCGGCCAGGTGCCGTCGATGGGGTCGTCGGCGTCGAGCCGTCCCATCCGCACGAAGTACTCGGTGAGGCTCGCCGCCTGTGACCGCGCCCAGCCGATCTGGCTCGTGTGCAGCTCGCTGCTCGTGGCCGGCAGTCGATCGGCGTACCGCGCGGCGAGCGCTTGGGCGACCCGGCCGGCGGCGACGGCGTCGGCGGACGCGTCGTGCGCGGCGTCGAGCGGCACGCCGTAGTGCGCTGCCACGACGTCGAGGGTGCGCTTGCCCTTGCGGTACCGGTCGACGGCCTTGTCGAGCACGAGCGGGTCGATCACCGGAGACGGGTCGGCCAGCGGTGCGACACCGTGCCGCAGCGCCTCGTGCCGCAGCAGCGAGAAGTCGAACGCCGCGTTGTAGGCGACGACCGGGATGCCCGCCGCGAGCAGGCCACGCAGAGCGTCGATGACCTCGGTGACGACCGTCGCGGCATCCCTGCCTTGCGCCTGCGCCTGCGCCGTGGTGATGCCGTGCACCGCGGTCGCGCCGGGCGGAATGTCGATGCCCGGATCGGCGAGCCAGGTGCGCTGGCGCACCACAGCGCCGGCTGCGTCGAGCAGGCCGACGTGCGCGGTGACGATGCGATCGTCGGTGACGTCGACGCCCGTCGTCTCGAGATCGAAGACGCCGATCGCGCGCGACCACTCGGGCGCGTCGACCGGCACGAGCCGGTCGGGTGGGTTGGCGTCCATGTCTCAGAACGTACGCGGCGCCTCGGACATCGCCGGGTAGGCACTCCGTAGACTCGGAGGGTGCCCGTCGAGAGCCCCTACGCCGAACGGCTCGCCGCGATCCCGTCGGCGCGCCGCGAGGTCGAGGTGCTGGGCGCCGTTGCCGCGTATTGGGTGTACGGGCCCGATGATGCCGCGACGACCGTCGTGGCGGTGCACGGCTTCCGGGGGGAGCATCACGGGCTGGAGCCGGTGGTCGCCCACCTGCCGGGCATGCGCGTGTTCATGCCCGATCTGCCGGGCTTCGGCGAATCCGCCGCGGTGCCGCACCGCACGCACGACCTCGAGCTGTACGCGACCTGGCTCACCGCGTTCGCCAAGACCGTGGCCCCGGGCGCCGTGATCCTCGGCCACTCCTTCGGCTCCATCGTGGCCGCGGCCGCCGTCGCCGGGGGACTGGACACCCCGCGGCTCGTGCTGGTCAACCCGATCGGGGCTCCGGCGCTGCAGGGGCCGCGCGCCGTGCTCACGCGGCTCGCGATCCTCTACTACGCGGCGGGCGCCGCTCTGCCCGAGCGGGCGGGCACCGCGCTGCTGCGCAGCCGACTGATCGTGCGCGCGATGAGCGCGGCGATGGCCAAGACGCACGACCGCGAGCTGCGGCGCTTCGTGCACGATCAGCACGACCGGTACTTCTCGCGGTTCAGCGACCGCGATCGGCTGCGCGACGCATTCGTGGCGTCGGTGTCGCACGATGTGCGGGAGTTCGCGCCGCGGATCGACCGGCCCACGCTGCTGGTGGCCGCGGTGCGCGACGACATCACGCCCATCGAGAAGGAGCGGGAGCTGGCCAGGCTGTTTCCGGATGCACGGCTCGTCGAGATCCCCGAGGTCGGGCACCTGATCCACTACGAGACGCCGCAGGCGGCGGCGGAGGCGATCAGCCTGTTCCTCGCGCCGCCTGACGCAACCGGTACGCGTTGACGTTCATGCGGTTTCCGCAGTTGCCGGTGTCGCAGTAGCGCTTCGAGCCGTTGCGCGAGTAGTCGATGTAGACGGCGGCGCAGTCGTCGGCCGCGCATACGCGCACCCGGTCGTACTCGTCGGCGCGGATCACGTCGACGAACGCCATGGCGCTCTCCACGAGGATGCGGGTCGCCAGCGGTGCATCGGCGTCGGTGGCGTGCACGTGCCAGTCGTGGCCGTCGTGGATGACCAGCTGCGGCAGTGCGCGGCCGTCGCGCAGCATCGCGTTCACGAGCGGCACCGCGCCCTCGCGCCCCGTCTGCCACAGCGCGTGCAGCCGCGGGCGGATGGCGCACACGGCACGGCGTTCGCCGTCGTCATGCGCGATCGCGCCGGTATAGGGATGGTCGCCGAGGAACGCCTCGAACTCGGGCGGCGTGGCGAGCCGGTCCATGCCCGCACCGCCCGTGGCGGGCAGGGTGTTCACGAGGTCGACGGTCGCGCGCAGCGATTGCCGCGTGTCACGGATGAAAACCATTTGACTCCTGAATGCTCGCCCGCTACTGTCACCAGTGTACGCATCCTTAGCTCATGA
>CAYLMS010000223.1:0-3660 GCA_964384455.1 uncultured Microbacterium sp.
CTCGACGACGTCGCCTACCTCTTCGGCCTCGGCGACGCGGAGCTGGGCGAGATCGGTATCGCCGGCGAGGAGGACATCGCCGAGCTGGCCGAGACCATTCCGGCCGGATCATCGGCCGTTATCGTCGCCTTCGAGCTCGCCTACGCCACGCGGCTCGCTTCGAGCCTTGCCGCTGCCGGCGGCTTCGTCATCCGTAGCGAGCGCATCCCCGCACCCGTCGTGAACGCGCTGGTCGAAGCCGCGCAGGAGGAGGAGTCATGATCCGTCGAGCTGGACGCCCCGGACTGATCGGCCTGGCGGCGCGCACCGCGGTGGTGGCCGGCACGGCCAGCGCCGTGAGCGGCGCCGCCGCGAACAGGCAGCAACAGGCCGCCATGCAGCAGCAGCAGGCCGCGGCCTTCCAGGCTCAGCAGCAGCAGGCCGCGGTGGATGCCGCGGTGCAGCAGGCCGTCGCCGCCCAGGCGCCTGTCGCTGCGGCCGCTCCGGCCGCTCCGGCCGTGGACCTGGTCGCAGAGCTGCAGAAGCTCGCCGGGCTGAAGGATGCCGGCATCCTCACCGACGACGAGTTCGCGGCAGCCAAGGCCCGCCTGCTGGCCTGAGCCCGGGCGCGCCCGCGCACCGCGCCCACCGGGGGCGTCCGCGCACCGCGCCCACCGGGCGCTTCCGCGCCTGCGGGTATCCTCGGCGACACGCCGCGGCAGCGGCCGGCCCGCCGGCGTGTCGGCCACGATCCCCGCATCCGCTGCCACCCATGCTCGAACCGCGGCAAACCGACACAGCCGGCCAGCACCGACCTCACTCCGCTGCCGTGCAGCCCCGATCGGCCACCGCCCGCCTCAGTCCTCGCCGGCCAAAGGCCGCCACACCACCACCTCGGTGGCACGACGCACGCGCGCGCCCTGGCGCAGCGTGACGACCGACCCGGTGGCGCCGGCGGCGAACACCCGCGCGCCCGGGCGCGCCTCCACCTCGGCCCGCACGCGCTTCTCCAGCTCGGCCACCTGCCGACGCAGCCGGAGCACCGTGTCTTCCAGGTCGAGGATACGCACGATCGCCATCAGGCTCACTCCGTCGGCCGACAGCCGAGCCACCTCGCGCAGCTGCTCGATGTTGCGGGTCGAATAGCGGCGCGAGCCGCCACGGGTGCGGCCGGGCACCACCAGTCCGAGCCGGTCGTACTGCCGCAGGGTCTGCGGGTGCATGCCGGCCAGCTCGGCCGCGAGCGCGATCGCGAACAGCGGCGCATCCTCGTCGGGCTGTGCCATCCGAAACTCCTGATCGATCGGGACTAGCCGCGCGCCTTAGCCATCAGGTCGGCGCGCGGGTTCTCCCTGGGCTCGAGCTGCCCGAACCGCTCCAGTGCCGCCTTGGCGTCGTCGTCGAGGTGCGCGGGCACCGCGATCTGCACGACGGCATGCAGGTCGCCGACACCCTTGCTCGAGTGGATGCCGCGTCCCTTGACGCGCAGGATGCGACCCGACGGTGTGCCGGGGGCGACCCGCAGCTTCACCGGCTCGCCGTCGAGCGTGGGCACCTCGATCGTGGCGCCGAGCGCCGCCTCGACGAACGTGACCGGCAGCGTGAGTCGCAGATTGAGCCCATCGCGTTCGAACACGGGATGCGTGCGCACGGTCACCGCCACCACGATGTCGCCCGACTCCCCGCCGTCCGGTGAGGGGCGGCCGCGACCGCGCAGGCGGATCTTCTGACCATCAGCGACACCGGCGGGGATCTTCACCTTGAACGGGTGGCCGTCCTCACCGGTCAGGGTGATGGTCTCGCCGGTGGCCGCGGTGCGGAAGTCGAGCGTGGTGCGGGCCGTGACATCCGCCCCCTTGGTCGGGCCGCCGTAGCCGCGGAATCCGCCCGTGGGCTGGCCGAAGCCGCCGCTGCCGAACCCGCCGGGCTGCTGGCCGAACATCGTGAAGATGTCTTCGAAGCCGCCGGGGCTCTGCGCACGGCCGCCGCGGCCCTGGTTGAACATCGAGAACACGTCCTCGAAGCCGCCGGCGCCCCCGCCGCCCGAGGTGAATCGTGCGCCCGAGCCCATGGCGCGGAGCTGGTCGTACTCGGTGCGCTGCTCCTTGTCGGAGAGCACGGCGTAGGCCTCGCTGATCTCCTTGAACTTCGCCTCGGCCGCCGCGTCCCCCTGGTTGGAGTCGGGATGGTACTTGCGCGCGAGCTTGCGATAGGTCTTCTTCAGCTCGGCCTCGCCGACATCCTTGGCGACGCCGAGCGTCTTGTAGAAGTCCTTGTCGAACCAGTCCTGGCTGGCCATCCGGGCCCCTAGCCGGCCTCGGGGCCTGCTGCGGTCCCTGAGCCTGTCGAAGGGCCGGCGGGCACCGCGACGACGACCTTCGCCGGTCGCAGTTCCACCGATCCGAGCCGGTAGCCGGTCTCGACGACCTCCAGGATCGTCGTCTCGCTCGCGCCGGGTGTCGGCTGCTGGAAGATCGCCTCGTGCTGCTGCGGGTCGAACACGTCGCCCGCGGCGCCGAACGACTCGATGCCGATGCGGCCGGCGACTGACCGCAGCTTGTCCGCGATCGCCGCGAACGCGCTGCCCTCGGGCAGGTCGCCGTGCTTCTGCGCCCGGTCGAGGTCATCGAGCACGGGCAGCAGCCCCGCGGCGACCGAACCCTTGGCGCGCAGCGACTCGAGTTCGCGCTGCTCCTCGGTGCGGCGCCGGTAGTTCGCGTACTCGGCCTGCAGCCGCTTCAGGTCGGTGAGCAGGGCGGACTCCAGGTCTTCGACCCGTCCGGCGGCCGCACCCAGCTCGTCTTCGGCGGCCGCATCCGCCTGCTCGAAGGCGCCGAGGATGTCATCGATGGTCAGTTCCGGCTCCGCAGGGTCGCCCTGCGGAGGGGAGCCGGCGGCCTGGGCCGCCGACTCCTCTGCCACGGGATCGACCCCGTCGTCGGGCGCCGGTCCTGACGAAGGGACGTCCTTGCCGGTCATGACTTCTTGGGCTCCTCGTCGTCGACGACCTCCGCGTCGATAACATCCTCCTCCGGGTTGGGCACACTGCCGTTGCCCGGGTCGGCCACGTTCGGGTCACCGGCCTCACCGGCAGCCTGCGACGCCGAGTAGATCGCCTCGCCGAGCTTCTGCTGGCTGTGGCTGAGCGTGTCGTACGCCGCCTTCACCGCATCATCGTCGTCGCCGGCGAGAGCCGACTTGAGCGCGTCGACATCCGCCTGCACCGACTCCTTGATGTCGGCCGGCAGCTTGTCGTCGTTCTCCTTGATGAGCTTGTCGATCGAGTACGACAGCGTCTCGGCCTGGTTGCGCACCTCGGCCGACTCGCGCCGCTTCTTGTCCTCGGCGGCGTGCTCCTCGGCCTCGCGCACCATGCGCTCGATGTCCTCCTTCGGCAGCGACGAGCCGCCGGTGATCGTCATCGACTGCTCCTTGCCGGTGCCCTTGTCCTTCGCCGAGACGTGCACGATGCCGTTCGCGTCGATGTCGAAGGTGACCTCGACCTGCGGGATGCCGCGCGGCGCCGGTGCGATACCGGTGAGCTCGAACGTGCCCAGCGGCTTGTTGTCACGGGTGAAGTCGCGCTCGCCCTGGAACACCTGGATCGCCACCGACGGCTGGTTGTCGTCGGCCGTGGTGAACGTCTCGCTGCGCTTGGTGGGGATCGCCGTGTTGCGCTCG
>CAYLMS010000224.1:0-3653 GCA_964384455.1 uncultured Microbacterium sp.
TGCCTGGCAGGTCCGTGGAGGTGTGAGGACTTCGCTATTGGACCTCTGGGCAGCAGAGACGCGACTTCGATTGGTGGAGCGCCGGCTAACAGTTCAAACCCAGATCGTCACGCTCCTCGAGGGCCGATTCCTCGCCGGAGAAACCTCCGCTCTCGACGTCGCCCGGGAACGCATCAATTCGAGTCAGGCGAGGTTGTCCCTGCGAGACACGGAGCGCCAGGCTGCCGAGGCGCAGGCGCGACTGGCGGCCGCCTTGGGCGTGCCGGTTCGGGCGATCGAGCCGGTGAAAATTTCCATCGGTTCTTTCGATAGACCTGCGGAAACGCCGGATGTCAGCGATTTGGCTGCCGGACCGCTTCGACGAAGGGCGCTCCAGGAACGGACGGATGTGCTTGGCCTGCTGGCGGAGTACGAGGCGGCGCAGTCGACGTTGCGTCTTCAGATCGCCAAGCAATTCCCTGACGTCACCCTTGGTCCCGGCTATACCTATGACCAAGGCTTCGATCTTTACACCTTCGGACTCAGCTTCGAACTGCCGATCTTCAACCAGAATCAGGGCCCGATTGCGGAAGCCGAGGCCCGCCGTAAGGAAGCGGCAGCGAGGTTCGTCGCGCTGCAAGCCAAGATCATCGGCGACATCGACCGCGCAATTGCGAGCTACCGAGGCGGAACGCGTGCCGTCGCCACTGCCGAGACCCTTGTGCAAAGCCAGGTGCGGCGGCGTCAGCAGGTCGACCGTGCATTCAGACTGGGTGAGGTCGACCGATTGGCGGTGCTCACGACCGACTTGGAGCAAGCGGTCATCGAACTGGCGCGCTTCGAGGCGATCGTGCAGCAGCGCGAGGCACTGGCCTTGATCGAGGACGCGCTGCAGCACTCGATGTTCGACGGCGGCGGTCTCTACATTCGGTTGCCCGAGAAAATGTTCGACAAGGCGCAGCCCAATGCACGCCCGTAGTGCTGAGTCTAACCATGGGAGAGCCTGATGAAAACCTTCGGCTTAACTCAGGCGTACATGGCGGGTCTCATGACCGCGCCGGGCACCGCGAGTCGGAGGATGCGTGTAGTGGTTCTGGCGGGAGGAGATCGAGCTGGACGGCCCGAACAGCAAGGTCCGTGTCGGCTATCTCCCGGAGCAAGCGGAATCCCCGGAGACGCTCCGTTACTGGCTGGCGGCTGGCCCTGTTCAGCGGAGACCGCGGATGACGGCGCTTGAGTTCGCACTTGTGCCAACGCTGGCGATCATGCTCGGTGCCTTCGCTACCCGCTGGCGGAACCCCAGCGAGGGGGGCGTCGGCGCCCTGCAACACTTGGCGGCAGGAGTGGTCTTCGCGGCTGCGGCTACCGAGGTTCTGCCCCAGGTAATGCACGGCGGGTCGCCGATCGCAACGCTGATCGGTGGCGCAGCAGGGGTCGCCCTGATGCTCGCTCTCAAGGTCGGGGAGAAGAGGCTCGTCGGACCGATCGGTCTGATCGTAGCGGTCGGCATCGACCTTCTGGTCGACGGCTTTGTCCTCGGGCTGGCCTTCATCGCTGGTGAGCGCGCCGGCCTGCTGCTCGCCATAGCACTCACGCTTGAGGTCGTCTTCCTTGCAGTCTCGGTGACCAATGACCTGGCCGCTCGCCTTACGATGCGACGGGCGATCGCGACCACGAGCGGCCTCGCGCTGCTGCTGCCCGTCGGTACGATCATTGCCCAACCAGCGGCAACCTTGCCTACCGTGTGGATCACCGGTTTTCTTAGTTTTGGTCTTGTCGCGCTGCTATATCTCGTCACTGAGGAGTTGCTCGTTGAGGCGCATGAAAAGCGGAGCTCACCGTTCATCTGCGCGATGTTCTTCGTTGGCTTTCTCGGCCTTCTCCTGATCGAGGAGGTCATGGGGTGAATGTCAGACTGAACGAGGGTACCGCCAGACTAGCCGCAAGCCCGGCGGTGGAGTTCATCCGAGCCTCTAATTGCTTTGTTGAGCGCGTCGATGCTGTCGGCGAGCTTCAGGACAACATGCATCTCGGATCCACGGAGGGACGGTGGATCCTGTACCTACTCAAGGATCACGGCGAGACTTGGAGGATCATCACTCCTCGGCGTAGACCGTTGGCTTGGCTCCGTCCTTGGTCACGGCATAGACGACGAACGGGACTTCCTTCATGCCGCTCATGCCCGGCGAGCCGGGTGGCATGCCGGGCAGCGTAATGCCGGCGATCGGCGGCCGTTCGCCCTCGAAGGAGCGAAGAAATGCAGCGGCCTTCCGGTCCAGCGCTATAGCCCGCAGTCCCTGGTGACTCGGCTCGGGGCATCCTTCGTCCTGACCGACGAGGTGCACGGAACGCATCTCACGCCGTGGCAATCCGAACCGCGCTTTTTCCTATGCGGTGTTCCGCGGGGAATGAACCCGACCTGCGCGCTTCGACGCTAGAAACAAAGTACGCGGCCATGTGCGTCCTGGTGTCGAGTGCATCAACGCCTGTGGCTGTGCCGATGATGAAGGTCCGGGTAATGGGGATGCCGGTGCGTCATCGGTTGATGTCGGTGGAGATGAGTGTGCGGCTCGCTGACAGGATCGTGAGGCCCATGCTCATGCTGGTGGTGTTCGTCATGGGCGTGGCGATGGGCGTGCTCCCTCGCCTTATGGACATGCTCATGATCGTGTCGTTCCGCAAGATGCAGATATAGGCCGATACCCATCAGGATCGCCGCAAAAACCAGCTGCCAAGTCACAGGCTCGCCCAACACCTCCAGCGCCAGGACCGCGCCCATGAAGGGCGCCGTCGAGAAATAAGCGCCTGTCCGCGCCGATCCAAGATGGCGCAGCGCAAGGACGAACAGGACCAGGCTGACCCCGTAGCCCAGGAAGCCGACGATGCCGGCGGCTGCAATCGCCGTTAGCGCTGGTAGCTCCTCGCCCTGTGACAGCGCCAGCACCAAGTTCACCGTTCCGGCGGCCAACCCCTTGATCATTGCGATCTGCTTCGGGTCAGCGGAGGAGAGTTTGCGGGTGACGTTGTTGTCGATGCCCCAAGCGACGCACGCCGCGATGATGGCAATGGCTCCAATCTCGATTCCGGCGGGGCCGCCTTGCCAGGACAAGGCAATCGCACCGGCCAGGATGGCGAAGGCTCCGAGCAACACGCGGCGGTCAACATTCTCCTTCAGCACGACCCAGGCGATTGCCATCGTCGCCAGCCCTTCGATATTGAGGAGCAATGCCGCAGTCGACGCAGTAGTGGTCGAAAGGCCGATCATCAGCAGGAGCGGGCCGATCACACCGCCTGATACGACGACGATCGCGAGCCACGGCATATCGCCGCGCTCAAGCGGAGCTTCTGCCAAAGGCCTCCCCTGGACGCGCTGAATCGCGTGGAGAATGCCAAGGCCAATTCCCGAGCCGAGATACAAAAGACCTGCAAGCAGCCATGGGCTTATGCCACCCCCGAGCAAAAGCTTTGCCAGCGGCGTGCTCGCACCGAACAGCGCCGCCGATGCGATGGCCATCATCGGCCCGGAACTTGACGTCAAATGCTGTCTCATTCACCACTCCGGGCAGGCTGAAGGGCGCCGCCACCCATTCGCCGCAGATCCTTGATCATTCTTGTGAATAAATGGTGGGCTTGGCACCGTCCTTGGTCACGGCATAGATGACGAACGGGGCTTC
>CAYLMS010000225.1:0-3651 GCA_964384455.1 uncultured Microbacterium sp.
CGACCCGCACGTCGAGCGGGTGACGATGGGGCCGCTCGTCTCGCTCGCGCAGCGCGACGAGGTGCTGCGCGGCGTGCGCACGCTGGTCGACGCGGGCGGGCGGATGCTGGTGGGCTCGACGGCGGCACCCGAGGTGGTGCGCGCCGACGGCACGACCGGCTCGGCGCCGGACGGCGCGTTCGTGGCGCCGATCCTCGTGGGCTTCGGCCCCGACGCGCCCGCGGTCGCGCACGAGGTCGAGGCCTTCGGCCCGGTCTCCTCGCTGATCGGCTACACGAGCCTGGCCGAGGCCGCATCCCTCGTGAACCGCGGCGGCGGCTCGCTGGTGACCAGTGTCGCCACCGACGACGACGCGGTGGCGGCGGAGCTCCTGGAGCGCATCGGCGCCTACAACGGTCGCATCCTGTTCCTCGACT
This sequence comes from uncultured Microbacterium sp., assembly GCA_964384455.1. Lineage (GTDB taxonomy): Bacteria > Actinomycetota > Actinomycetes > Actinomycetales > Microbacteriaceae > Microbacterium. Next base: position 417 of record CAYLMS010000225.1, read on the forward strand.
CCGACGATGCGCGCAGTTCGACCGGGCACGGCGCGCCGGTGCCGCACCTCGTGCACGGCGGGCCCGGGCGGGCCGGCGGCGGCGAGGAGCTCGGCGGCATCCGTGCGATGCTGCACTACATGCAGCGCACGGGGGTGCAGGGCTCTCCGCGGATGCTGACGGCGCTGACCGGGGTGTGGCATCCGGGTGCACCCGCGGATGTCTCGGAGCATCCGTTCCGCAAGCCGCTCTCCCGCCTGCGGCTGGGCGACCGGGTCGCCTCCCGCCTGCGCGAGGTGACCCTGGCCGACATCGAGACGTTCGCGCGCTTCACCGGCGACACGTTCTACGCGCACATGGACGAGGAGGCCGCGGCCGCGAACCCGTTCTTCCCCGGCCGGGTCGCGCACGGGTATCTGCTCGTCTCGTTCGCCGCGGGACTGTTCGTCGACCCCGCCCCGGGGCCGGTGCTGGCCAACTCTGGGTTGGAGCACCTGCGCTTCGTGACCCCGGTGTCCCCGGGGGACGGCATCCGGGTCACCCTCACCGCGAAGCAGATCACCCCGCGCGAGACCGACGACTACGGCGAGGTGCGGTGGGACGCGGTGCTGCATAACCAGCGCGACGAGGTCGTCGCAACCTACGACGTGCTCACGCTCGTGTCGAAGGCGTAGCGCGGATTCGCATCCCCCGCCCACTCCGCCACCCTCCACGAGACTGCACAAATGTACCTTCCGCGGTGCCGTTTGGCGCCGTTTGCGCAGTCTCGCGGGGCGGTGGGTCAGGATGCGGGCACGTGGGGGCATGGCGGGGGGCGGCACGTGGCGGGCGGCAGGGAGATATCCGCATACCCCGAGGCGTGCCCATTTGTGACGCGCATCCGCGAGACAGCGCAAAAGCACCTTACGAGCCGCCGGATGGCGCCCTTTGCGCAGTCTCGCGGGATGCCCCGGGGTCAGGGGGCCGGTGCGACGCGGTCGGTGCGCAGCGATCGGCCACGGAACTCGGCGACCACTTCGCCGGTTTCGTCGGTGACGGTCACGTCGTACAGGCCGGTGCGGCCGCTCACCGCGCGTCGCACGGCGGTCGCTGTCAGCGTCTGCCCCGCGCGAGTGCTCTTCAGGAACGTGATGTCGGCGCCCGCCGCCACCGTGACCCGCTCGTCCTCGTTGCACGCGATCGCGAACGCGGTGTCGGCCAGGGCGAACACCAGCCCGCCGTGCGTGATGGCGAAGCCGTTGGTCATGTCCTCGCGCACGAGCATCGACACCACCGCCCGCCCCGGCTCATCGACCTCGACCCGCATGCCGAGCGCGGTCGACGCACGATCGCGCTGCATCATCGGCCGGGGCGCAGCATCCGTCATCGTGCGCCCCTTTCCGCGCGGCGTCGCTGGCTGCGAGTATGTCATAATTACTGAACGACCGGTAGGTAATTGCAGGAGTCGACGATGACCATTGCCGAGGCGCCCGTCATGGACGAGCAGGAGCTGTTCGATGCGCTCATCGCCGCCGAGCAGCGGATCGAACCGCGCGACTGGATGCCCGACGCGTACCGGCGCACACTCATCCGGCAGATCTCGCAGCACGCGCATTCCGAGATCATCGGGATGCAGCCCGAGGGCAACTGGATCACCCGCGCACCGAGCCTGAAGCGCAAGGCCATCCTGATGGCCAAGGTGCAGGACGAGGCCGGCCAGGGGCTGTACCTCTATTCCGCGGCGCAGACCCTCGGCATCACGCGCGACGAGATGACCGAGCAGCTGATCGAGGGCAGGGCGCGCTATTCGTCGATCTTCAACTACCCCACGCCCACCTGGGCCGACATGGGCGCGATCGGCTGGCTCGTCGACGGCGCCGCGATCTGCAACCAGGTGCCACTGTGCCGATGCTCGTACGGCCCGTACGGGCGCGCCATGGTGCGCGTGTGCAAGGAGGAGTCGTTCCACCAGCGGCAAGGCTTCGAGATCCTGCTCACGCTCATGCAGGGCACCGACGCGCAGCGGGAGATGGCGCAGGATGCCGTCGATCGCTGGTACTGGCCGTCGCTCATGATGTTCGGCCCACCCGACGACGAGTCGCCGAACTCGGCGCAGTCGATGGCGTGGAAGATCAAGCGGTTCAGCAACGACGATCTGCGGCAGCGATTCGTCGGGATGCTTGTGCCGCAGGCCGAGGTGCTCGGGATCACCCTGCCCGACCCCGAGTTGCGCTGGGACGACGAGGCCCAGGCCTGGCACATGAGCGAGATCGACTGGACCGAGTTCGGTGAGGTGCTGGCCGGGCGCGGCCCGATGAACGCCGAGCGGCTGCGCGCACGCCGCGAGGCGCACGAGGAGGGCGCCTGGGTGCGCGAAGCGGCCGCCGAGTACGCCCGCAAGCAGGAGGATGGTGCGCCATGACCGCGCCCGGGGCATCCGCCGCGGAGCAGTGGCCGCTGTGGGAGGTGTTCGTGCGCGCGAACCGCGGGCTCAGCCACGTGCACGTCGGCTCGCTGCACGCCCCCGACGCCGAGCTCGCACTGCGCAACGCGCGCGACCTCTACACCCGCCGCGGCGAGGGGGTGTCGGTGTGGGTCGTGCCGTCGGAGGCGATCACCACGAGCGATCCCGACGCGAAGGGCGCGTTCTTCGAGAGTCCCGCCGGCAAGAACTACCGGCACGCGATCTACTACACCGCGTCCGAGGGGGTGCCGCACCTGTGACAGACGATACTGCGTCGCCGCACGGCAGGGTCACTGTCGAGCGCCTCGAGCTGGCCGAGGAGTTCACCGGCGCAGGCGCGCAGGCGGCGTCGGCGGATGTCGCCGAATACGCGCTGTGGCTGGGCGACGATGCGCTCATCCTGGCGCAGCAGCTGGGCGGGTGGATCGCGCGTGCGCCCGAGCTCGAAGAAGACCTGGCGCTCGCGAACATCGCGCTCGACCTGCTCGGGCATGCGCGATCACTGCTGCACTACGCCGGCACCGCCGACGGCCGCACCGAAGACGACCTCGCCTATTTCCGCGACGAGCACGAGTTCCGCTGCGCGTGGCTGTTCCAGCAGCAGAACGGTGACTTCGCGCACACCATCGCGCGCCAGCTCGCTGCCTCCGCCTACCAGTTCGAGCTGTACTCACAGCTGCAGTCGTCGGCCGATCCGACGCTGGCCGCCATCGCCGCCAAGGCCTTCAAGGAGGTCGACTACCACCGCGACCACGCCGTGCGGTGGACGCTGCGACTGGCCGGCGGCACCGACGAATCGAGGCGACGGATGCT
>CAYLMS010000226.1:0-3645 GCA_964384455.1 uncultured Microbacterium sp.
GTCCTTCGGCGGCACGTCGGTGACGTCGCGATCGCCGATCAGGATGCGGCCGGCGTTCACCTCTTCGAGACCGGCCAGCACGCGCAGCAAGGTGGACTTGCCGCAGCCGGAGGGGCCGACCAGCACGAGGAACTCCCCGTCACCGACCTCGAGGTTGAGCTTGTCCACGGCGGGGCGGGTGCCCCCGGGGTACAGGCGGGTTGCGTTGTCAAAGGTGACGGACGCCATGTTCTCTTCTCCTTCACCGGCAGGCACGTGCCGGACGATCCGTTGTGAGGAATGAGCGGGGGCTTGGCCCGCACGCCCAGGTTCGAGCGCTTCCTCAGTATGCCAGACGGCCCCGGATGCCGCGCGTCTGGGGATTTCCCAGGCTGTCTGGCTAGCATCGGGGCGTTGCCGCCACCCGAAGCGGCCGGCGGGCGAGTCCCGCGTTCCGGATGCCGAGAGGTTTCATGTCCAGCGACGAGACGCCGCAGACCCCGAGCCCGCGCGATGCGGTGAGGGAGAAGGCGCAGCAGGTGCACGCGCGCCAGTCGAAGGCCCGTGTCATCCGCCGCGCATCTCTCATCACGGCGTCGGTCGCGGTCGTCGCTGCCGTGGCGGTCGTGGTGACCTGGACGATCGGCTCGGCGGCATCCAAGCCCATGCTGAGCCCGGGAAACATGGCCGGCGACGGCATCACCGTGCAGACCGTCGGGGCGATCACCTCGTCGTCCGCGGGCGGCGTAGGCGATCCGTCGCCGACGCCGAGTGCCACTGCAGGCCCGGCCGCGGCGCCCAGCCCCACGTCCACGGCGACGCCCGTCGACATCCGGGTGTATGTGGACTATCTGTCTCCCGGGTCGAGCGCGTTCCAGATCGCCAACGCCACGCAACTGGCCGGCTGGGTGCGCGACGGCGCCGCCACGATCACCTACCACCCGGTGGCGCTGCTGACGCCCAAGTCGAACGGCACGAAGTATTCGCTGCGTGCGGCCAGCGCGGCCGCGTGCGTCGCCACGTATGCGCCTGGCGCGTTCTTCGCGTTCAACGGCGCGCTGCTGACCCGCCAGCCCGACGTCAACTCCGACGGCTTCTCCGATGCGCAACTGGCCGACATCGCGATCGCCTCGGGCGCAGCGTCGCCGAAGCTGGTGCGCTCGTGCATCCAGTCGGAGGCGTTCGCGGCGTGGGCGCAGGATGCCACCAAGCGTGCTGTGAGCGGTCCGCTGCCCGGCACTCAGGGAGTCACGCTGACCGCGGCGCCGACCATCCTGGTGAACGGTGTGCCGTACTCGGGAGCACTGGACAGCCCGAAGGAGTTCGCGCAGTTCGTGCTCACGCTCTCCAGCGACGCGTACACCAAGTCGTTGGCCACGCCGACGCCGACGCCGACGCCTTAGGGGCGCGGCTGAGCGCCCCCGGGCGACCGCGCGTGCCGCTGGGCGCGGCTTGGCGCCGTCGGTAGACTGGCCCTCTTGCCGGCTTGGCGCAATCGGTAGCGCACCTGTCTTGTAAACAGGGGGTTGCGGGTTCGAGTCCCGCAGCCGGCTCCACACCCGCCGCATCCGTCGCCCCGCCCCGCCCCGCCCGGCGCTGCGCCCGTGCGCCTATGCGCCCGCGACGCGGGGAGTCTCGGCGGTGCTGGGGCGTTTCGGGAGGCGGACGCCTCGGCGGGGCGGCGAGTCTCGGCGGTGCTGGGGCGTTTCGGGAGGCGGACGCCTCGGCGGGGCGGCGCACAGCGGCGGCGCGCCACGGCGGGGCAGCGCTTCAGGCGCCGGCGGCGGTGACCACGGCGTCGGTGGCGAAGCCGGCGAGCAGGCCGATCAGGATGCCGCAGGCGAGCAGTCCGCTGCGGTGCGACTTCAGCGCCACGCCGATCAGCTGCACGATCACGTAGATGATCGAGCCGGCGGCAAGCGTGAGGAACACCACGCTCACCGGCTCGCTGGTGAAACCCCAGCCGATCACCGTGCCGACCAGGGTCGGGCCACCGCCGATCAGCGCGAGCAGCAGCAGGAAGCCCCATGACGGCCGGTGCTCGCCGTCGCCGGCGAGCGGCGCGGTGATGCCGAAGCCCTCGGTGGCGTTGTGCAGCGCGAATCCCACCACCAGCGTCGTGGCCAGCGCCAGCTCGCCGCGCGCCGAGGACTGCCCGATCGCCAGGCCCTCCGCGAAGTTGTGCAGGCCGATGCCGACCGCGATCAGCAGGGCCAGCCGTCGCGCCGCGGGCCATCCGGCCAGCCCACGACCACCGGCGGTCGAGCGTGCCATCCACGCCTCGTACGCCACCAGACCGAGCAGCCCCACCGCCAGGCCGATGGCGAACAGTGCGCCGAACCCGAGCACCGCGCCGAGCGAACCCTTGCCGCCGTGCAGCGCCGACAGTCCCGCGTCGATGGGCTCCCACGCGTGCGCCAGCACGTCCCACACGAGGAACAGCAGGATGCCGATCGCCACCGCGTTGAGCAGTTGACGGGTGCCGGGCGTGGCCCGCCGCATCCGCCCCACCGGCATGCCGAGCAGGATCGTGGCGCCGGCGATGAACCCCAGCAGCGTCGTCTGTCCGAGACCCATCCGGGCACCCTTCGTGCAAGCTTAGTAAGGACAGCCTAAGCTAACACGAAGAACGCGCCGAGGTGCTACGGCGTCTCCTCCGGCGCGAAACTCAGCGACACGGAGTTCATGCAGTACCGGTCGCCGGTGGGCGTGCCGAAGCCATCGGGGAACACGTGGCCCAGATGCGAGCCGCACGCCGCACAGCGCACCTCCGTGCGGGACATGCCGAGGCTGGCATCCTCGACCAGCTCCACCGCCTCCGGCCGCACCGACTGGTAAAAGCTCGGCCAGCCGCAGTGCGAGTCGAACTTGGTGCCGCTGACGAACAGTTCGGCCCCGCACGCGGCGCAGGCGTAGAGCCCCGCGCGGTGCTCGTCGAGCAACTCGCCCGTCCACGGCCGCTCGGTCGCCGCCTCGCGCAGCACCGCATACTGCTGCGGGTTCAACTGCTCCCGCCATTCGTCATCCGACCGTTCGACCCGGTATCCCATGACCTCTCCTCACGCCACAGGGTGAAACCGGCCGCGCGCCGCGGATGTTCCCGCGAGAATGACGGAATGCCCGCATCGGATGTTGCCGCCGTCGCCGAGCGCTACGGGCGCTTCGCGCGCGAGGAGGCGCCCGGCCGCTCCGAGCTGTACGCCGAGTGGGCGGCGGGCGTCGCCGCGGATGCCGCGGCGCAGGCCGTGCTCGCCCGCATCCCGGCCACCCGCCGGCAGCCTCCGCTCGCGTTCGCCGTCACCCGCCTGCTCGGTGCCCCCGAGGCCGATTACCCGGCCTGGTCGAGCTGGCTGATCGCGCACGCCGATGCCGTGGTAGTCGAATGCGCCGGCCGCAGCGTGCAGACCAACGAGCCGTTGCGGTGCGCGGCGCTGCTGCCTGCGCTGGCGTGCGTGCCCGGGCCGATCGCGCTGCTCGAAGTGGGTGCCTCGGCCGGGCTGTGCCTGTACCCCGACCGGTACTCGTACCGCTACGACGGCACCGAGCCGGTGCACCTCGATCCGGCCGCGGGCGCGAGCGCGGTGGTGCTGCATTGTGCGCTGCGCGCGCCGCTGCCCGCCCTGACGCTGCCGCAGATCGTGTGGCGGGCGGGGATCGACCTGGCGC
>CAYLMS010000227.1:0-3636 GCA_964384455.1 uncultured Microbacterium sp.
GGACAAGATCATCGGGCTCAACGCCGGCGGCGACGACTATGTCACCAAGCCGTTCAGCCTCGACGAGATCGTCGCACGCATCCAGGCCATCCTGCGCCGCACGATGCAGACCGACGAGGAGGCCGTGATCCGGGCCGGCGAGCTGAGCATGGACCAGGACACGCACGACGTGCGGGTGGGCGAGGCGTCGATCGAGCTGAGCCCCACCGAGTTCAAGCTGCTGCGCTACCTCATGCTCAACCCCAACCGGGTGCTGAGCAAGGCGCAGATCCTCGACCACGTGTGGGAGTACGACTTCAACGGCGACGCGGGCATCGTCGAGAGCTACATCTCCTACCTGCGCCGCAAGATCGACCCGCACTCGACCGAATCGCTCATCCAGACCAAGCGCGGCTTCGGCTACATGCTCAAGGTGGGCAAGACCGTCTGACCCGCGGCATCCGGCGGGAAGGACGACGGTGACGGACTCGAGCGACACGGTCACCCGCTGGTGGCGCGGCATCAGCCTGCGCGCCAAGGTCACCGGGGTCACGGTGGCGCTGCTGGCGATCGGGCTGTTCGCCACCGGCATCGGCGCGATGGCGTTCATGCGCAATGCGCTGATCAGCAATCTCGACACCCAGTTGCAGCAGCTGTCAGCCGCGAACCTGGCCAGCGGGCTGTTCGACATCACCGCCAACGGCTCGACCGTGTCGTTCCATCCCAAGGCCGACGCCGTGGTCACCGACTACTTCGTGGCCCTGTACGCGCCGGGAGAGGATGGTGCGCTGCTGGCCTCCACGGGCGGCAACAGCGAGCCCACCCCCGACTTCCCCACCACCTTCACACTGCAGGACACGGTGATCCAGGGCGACTCGGTGTTCACCCTCACCGACTCCGAGACCGGCGCCCAGTTCCGCGCGGTGGTCACCGCGCAGCCGAGCGCGGGCACGTCCACGCTGTTCACCCAGTTGGTCACGATGCCGGTGGCCCCCATCGACCGGGTGGTGACCACGTTCCTCGGCATCTTCGGCATCCTCGCGCTGGTGACGATCCTCGCCGGCGCGCTGCTGACCCGCTGGCTCGTGACGCTCACGTTCCGCGGGCTGGGGCAGGTGGAGTCGACCGCGATGGCCATCGCCGGCGGCGACCTCAGCCAGCGGCTGACCGACATCGAGCCCGGCACGGAGGTGGGCAGGCTCAAACTGGCGATCAACACCATGCTCAACCGGGTGGATGCCGCGCTCGCGCAGCGGGCCGCGAGCGTGCGCCAGATGCGGCGGTTCATCGGCGACGCCAGCCACGAGCTGCGCACACCGCTGGTGTCGGTGCGCGGCTATGCGGAGCTCTACCGCATGGGGGCGATCAGTGGCGAGGAGGACACCGCGCAGGCGATGGAGCGCATCGAAAAGGAGGCGATCCGCATGGGGGTGCTGGTCGAAGACCTGCTGGCGCTGGCCAGGCTCGACGAGCGCCGCGATGTGGAGATCGCGCCGGTCGACCTGCGCCCGATCGCCCGCGACGCGGCGCTCGATCTGCGCGCCGCCTCCCCCACGCGCACGGTGACGGTGATCGACACGACCGGCGATGACGACGCACCGGATGCCGCGCCCGTCGCCGAACACACCCCCAGCGCGGCGCCGCCGACCGGCGCGATCGCCCGGGCAGGCGCCACCCTGTCGCTGCTGCGGCGGCGCGCCCGCCCGCAGCCCGCGCCGCGCGCCGGCATGCCCGCGGCGACGCGGTCGCCCGAGGCAGCGCCACCCGACCTCCCGGCCGACCACCAGCACGGCCACGCGCGCATCGAGCCGATCGTGCTCGGTGATGAGAACCGCATTCGCCAGGTGGTGGCGAACCTGGTGGCCAACGCACGCCGCTACACAGCCGACGACTGCCCGATCGATCTCGCCGTCGGCGTCGACCCCGACGGCGACAGCGCCTGGGTGGCGGTGATCGACCACGGCGACGGCATCCCCGAGGCGATCCGCACGCAGATCTTCGAGCGGTTCTGGCGCGCCGACACCTCGCGCACCCGCGAGACCGGCGGCAGCGGGCTCGGCCTGTCGATCGTCGCGTCGATCGTCGACGCCCTGCACGGCACGGTGACCGTGGAGGAGACCTCCGGCGGCGGGGCGACATTCCGGGTCGCGTTCCCCTTGGCGCGCGCGCGGGATGCCGCCGAGCACCTGCTCATCCAGACGCAGCCGCTCACCCGGCCACGGCCGGAAGATCACTGAGGATGCTCCTGCACAGGCCCGCGTGACGATGATCCGTGCACAGCTAGCGGGCGCGCGCGGGCGCGCGCCGCGCCCGCGCGCTAGCGTGGCGGCTCACCCTCTGCGTCAGGAGCCCCCATGGCCGTCTTCTCCGTCGACAGCGACGCCGTGCTGTCCACCACCGCCGCCGTGCGTGGCACGAGCGACCGGCTGCAGGCCGACGCGGCCGCGATGCTGGGCCAGCTCACCGCGCTACAGTCCAGCTGGACCGGCCAGGCATCCGCGGCCTTCCAGTCGGTGATCGACCAGTGGCGCGCCGCCCACCGTCAGGTGGAGGATGCGCTGACCTCGATCAACCAGGCGCTGGCGGCCGCGGGCCGGCAGTACGCCGAGGCCGAGCAGGCGAGCCTCAGCCTGTTCCGCTGAGGCGTGAGACGACGGATGCCCCGGCCGAGTGGGCCGGGGCATCCGTGTGAATCGCTGCGTGGACTAGAAGTCCATGCCGCCGGTGGGGTCGCCCGCGGGTGCGGCCGCCTTCTCCGGCTTGTCGGCGACGACCACCTCGGTGGTCAGGAACAGCGCCGCGATCGACGCCGCGTTCTGCAGCGCCGAGCGGGTGACCTTCGCCGGGTCGATGATGCCCTGCGCGAACAGGTCGCCGTACTCGCCGGTGGCCGCGTTCAGGCCGTGACCGGCGGGCAGCCCCGCCACCTTGTTCGCCACGACACCGGGCTCCAGGCCCGCGTTGAGGGCGATCTGCTTGAGCGGCGCCTCGATGGCCACGCGCACGATGTTCGCACCGGTCGCCTCGTCGCCCGAGAGCTCGAGGCCCTCGAACGCCTTCTGGCCGGCCTGCATCAGCGCGACGCCGCCGCCGGGGACGATGCCCTCCTCGACGGCCGCCTTCGCGTTGCGCACGGCGTCCTCGATGCGGTGCTTGCGCTCCTTGAGCTCGACCTCGGTCGCCGCACCCGCCTTGATGACGGCCACGCCGCCGGCGAGCTTGGCGAGCCGCTCCTGCAGCTTCTCGCGATCGTAGTCGCTGTCGGTGTTGTCGATCTCGCGGCGGATCTGGGTCACGCGACCCTCGATCTGGTCGGCGTCACCGGCACCCTCGACGATCGTCGTCTCGTCCTTGGTGATGATCACCTTGCGCGCACGGCCGAGCAGGTCGAGCGTCGTGTTCTCGAGCTTGAGACCGACCTCCTCGGTGATGACCTGACCGCCGGTGAGGATCGCGATGTCCTGCAGCTGCGCCTTGCGACGGTCGCCGAAGCCGGGCGCCTTGACGGCAGCCGACTTGAAGATGCCGCGGATCTTGTTCAGCACCAGCGTGGCCAGCGCCTCGCCCTCGACGTCCTCGGCGATGATGACGAGCTCCTTGCCGTCCTGGATCACCTTGTCGACGATGGGCAGCAGGTCCTTGATGTTGCCGATCTTC
>CAYLMS010000228.1:0-3611 GCA_964384455.1 uncultured Microbacterium sp.
CCCTGGCGCACGGCATCGGCACGATCGGGTTGGAGCCGGTGGACGTGGTCACGGGGCCTGGCAACAACTTCGTCGCCGCCGCCAAGCGCGCGGTGTCGGGTGTGGTCGGCATCGACGCCGAGGCCGGGGCGACCGAGATCCTGATCGTCGCCGACGACACCGCCGACGCCCGACTCGTCTGCCTCGACCTGATCAGCCAGGCCGAGCACGATGAGCAGGCGGCTGCGGTGCTGGTCACGCCGTCGGTGCGGCTGGCCGCCGCAGTATCGGCCGCGCTGCCAGGACTGGCTCACGCCACCCGGCACGGCGATCGGATCGCGGCGGCGCTGGCCGGCGATCAGTCGGCCATCGTGCTCGTCGATGATCTCGATGCCGCGCGGGCGTTCAGCAACGCCTACGCGCCCGAGCATCTCGAACTGCACTGCGCGGATGCTGCAGCGGCCGCCGTCGGTTACGTCAACGCCGGGGCGGTGTTCGTGGGTGCCTGCTCACCGGTGAGCCTCGGCGACTATCTCGCCGGCAGCAACCATGTGCTGCCCACGGGCGGCCAGGCCCGGTTCTCGGCCGGCCTGGGCGCGCAGACCTTCCTACGCGCGCAGCAAGTGATCGAGTACGACCGCCGGGCGCTGGCAGAGGTCGCTGCCCGTATCGTCGCCCTCGCCGATGCCGAAGCGCTGCCCGCGCACGGCGAGGCGGTCACCGCGCGGTTCGCGTAGTCTGGCGGAGCCATGCACTGCCCCTTCTGCCGCCATCCGGACTCCCGCGTGATCGATTCGCGCACGAGCGACGATGGGCTCAGCATCCGCCGTCGCCGGCAGTGCCCGCAGTGCGCCGGTCGGTTCTCCACGATCGAGACGGCCAGCCTGAACGTGATCAAGCGCTCGGGCGTGGTCGAGCCGTTCAGTCGGGAGAAGGTGATCGCGGGCGTGCGCAAGGCCTGCCAGGGCCGCCCGGTCACCGAGGGCGATCTGGCGGTGCTCGCGCAGAGCGTGGAAGAGACGGTGCGCCAGACCGGCGCGTCGCAGATCGACGCCAACGAGATCGGGCTGGCGATCCTGGGCCCGTTGCGCGACCTCGACGAGGTGGCCTACCTGCGCTTCGCTAGCGTCTACCAGGCGTTCGACTCGCTGGACGACTTCGAAGCGGCCATCGGCCAACTCCGTGCCGATCACGCCGCGCCGACCGACCCGGCCGCCTGACGCGATGTATCCGCTGCTGTTCCGCCTGCTGCTCGTGCGCATGGACCCCGAGACGGCCCACCACAGCGCCATGCTCGTCATCCGGGCATGCGCGGTGCCGCCGTTGTCCTGGATCGTGCGCGCGCTGACGAAGCCGTCGCCGCAGTTGCGCACGCGCGCGCTGGGACTCGACTTCACCTCGCCGTTCGGCGTGGCAGCCGGCTTCGACAAGAATGTGGTCGGGGCCAGGGGGCTGCATGCCCTCGGCTTCGGTCATGTGGAGGTCGGCACGGTCACCGCCGTCCCACAGGACGGCAACCCCCGGCCGCGACTGTTCCGCCTGGTCGCCGATCGGGCCGTCGTCAACCGCATGGGGTTCAACAACCTCGGTGCGCAGCAGGCAGCCGACCGCCTGGATCGGCTGCGCCGCCGTAGCCGGCGCGCGGTGATCGGCGTGAACATCGGCAAGAGTCGGGTGGTGGATGTCGCCGACGCCACCGCCGACTACGTCGCCAGCACGACGCTGCTGGCGCCGCTGGCCGACTACCTGGTAGTCAACGTGTCGTCCCCGAACACCCCGGGGCTGCGCGGGCTGCAGGAGGCGGCGAGTCTCGAGCCGCTGCTGCGCGCGGTGCACGCCGCCGCCGGCGGCACGCCGCTGCTGGTCAAGATCGCCCCCGATCTGGCAGACGACGACATCGTCGGCATCGCTCAGCTCGCGCTGCGACTGGGACTGGCCGGGATCGTCGCGACGAACACCACCGTGTCGCGAGAGGGTCTTGTCACGGACGCCGCCACCGTCGCCGCCGCGGGCGACGGGGGGCTGTCGGGCGCGCCGCTGCGCGCCCGATCACTCGAGGTGCTGCGCCTGCTGCGCGCCACGGTGCCCGCCTCGTTCTGTCTGATCTCCGTCGGGGGAGTGGAGACCGCTGCCGACGTGCGCGAGCGACTCGACAGCGGCGCCGATCTGGTGCAGGGCTACACGGGATTCCTCTACCGCGGCCCGCTGTGGGCGCGTCAGCTGCACCGCGGCCTGGTGCGCGGGCGCGTCGACGGCTGATCCGGCGCAGTCGGACCGGCGTGCACCGTCAGCATCGGCGTCGCTATGCGACCGGTGGTCCGGCTCAGTCGGGTCGCTGACCGCGCTTGACCTGAGGCTTCGGCAGGCGCATGAAGCGCATCTGCACCTGCCGCATCCCTGCGTACAGTCCGACGCCCTTCTCGACCCGGTCGGCGCCGAAGCGGCGCGCGACGGCACGCTTGACCCGCAGCACCGTGATCACCATCTCGGCGATCACGAGAAAGACGTACGCCCACAGCACGAGGAACGCATAGACCTGCAGCACCGGCACGTTCGCGAACGACACGATGATCACCACCACCATCAGCGGCATGATGATCTCGCCGATGCTGAAGCGCGCGTCCACCCAGTCCCGCGCGAAGCGACGCTGCGGCCCCTTGTCGCGGGCGGTCAGGTAGCGCTCGTCACCGTTGGCCAGACCGATCCGGGCCTTCTCGCGCTTGTCGGCGAGCTCTCCCTTGGCGCGCGCCCTCGCCTCCTTGGTGTCGACGACGAGCGGACGCTTGCGCGCGGCCTCCTGCTCCGCGCGGGAGGGCGTGGGTCGCCCCTTTCCGGCGGGATCGGCGGCGGGCGCGTCGTTCGGCGCCGGCGGGGGCGGGGTCTTGGCCACGATGGGGAACCTCTTCTTGCGGGGGAACTCTTAAGATTACCCGCATGACGATCGACCTCTCCCCCCGCGAGCAGGCGGTCGCCGCCGCGGCCGCCGCGGCGATTCCTGCCGCCCTCGCCGACCTCGGCGCGCTCGTGCGCATCCCCTCGATCGCGTGGCCGGCGTTCGATGCGCAGCATGTGGAGCGCAGCGCCGAGGCCGTCGCCGACCTCGTGCGCGGCACCGGGCTGTTCGAGCGGGTCGAGGTCGCCCGCGCTGCGATCGGCGGATCCGGCGAGCTCGGCCGGCCCGCGGTGCTCGCCACGCGGGCGGCGCGCGGTGGCGCGCCCACGGTGCTGCTCTATGCGCATCACGATGTGCAGCCGGTCGGTGACGAGGCGCTGTGGCACACGCCGCCGTTCCAGCCGACGGTGCGGCAGGGGCGGCTGTACGGCCGCGGCGCCGCCGACGACAAGGCGGGCGTGATGAGCCACATTGCCGCGCTGCGGGCGCTCGCCGAGGCTGTGGGTGACGACTTCGACCTCGGCGTGTCGCTGTTCATCGAGGGCGAGGAGGAGGCGGGGTCCGCCTCCTTCGCGCAGTTCCTCATCGACCACCGCGAGGCGCTGCGCGCCGATGTCATCGTCGTCGCCGACTCGGGCAACTGGGATGCCGACACTCCGGCGCTGACGGTGTCGCTGCGCGGCAACGCGCGGTTCACGCTGCGCGTGCGCACCCTCGAGCACGCCTCGCACTCCGGCAT
>CAYLMS010000229.1:0-3596 GCA_964384455.1 uncultured Microbacterium sp.
TCAACGCCGGGGACGGCACCCACGAGCACCCCACCCAGGCCCTGCTCGACGCCTTCACCATCCGCAAGCGCCGGTTCGGCGACGACAGCCGGGGCCGCGGGCTCGACGGACTGCGCGTCACCGTGGTCGGCGACATCCTGCACTCGCGCGTCGCGCGCTCCAACGTGTGGCTGCTGCACACTCTCGGCGCCGAGGTCGCGCTGGTCGCGCCGCCCACGCTGGTGCCACAGGATGTCTCGGCCTGGCCCGCCACCATCGCGTACGACCTGGATGCCGCCCTGGCCTCCGGGCCCGACGCCGTGATGATGCTGCGCATCCAGGCCGAACGCATGCACGCCGCGTATTTTCCCTCTGAGCGGGAGTATTCCCGGTTATGGGGGCTGGATGCCCGGCGGCTGGCCGCGCTCGCACCCGATACGATGGTGATGCACCCCGGGCCGATGAATCGCGGTCTGGAGATCTGCGCCGACGCCGCCGACTCGCCGCGCTCGACCGTGCTCGAACAGGTGAGCAACGGCGTGTCGGTGCGGATGGCGGTGCTGTACCTGCTGCTGGCGGGCGACCGTGCAGACGACAAGACGGAGGACGCATCATGAGCCGCACCGTCGTGATCCGCGGCGCACGTATCGAGGGCGCAGGCGTCGCCGACCTCGTGATCGAGGGCGACCGCATCATCGAGGTGGGTGCGGCGCTGTCGCGCACCGGTGCGCGGGTGGTGGACGCGCACGGCCTCGTGGCGCTGCCGGGCCTGGTCGATCTGCACACGCATCTGCGCGAGCCCGGCTACGAGGCATCCGAGACGATCCTCTCGGGGTCGCGCGCCGCCGCCGCCGGCGGCTACACCGCCGTGTTCGCCATGCCCAACACGTCGCCGGTGGCCGACACCGCCGGGGTGGTCGAGCAGGAGCTGGCGCTCGGCGACGCAGCAGGCTACGTCACGGTGCAGCCGATCGGTGCGGTCACGGTGGGACAGCGGGGGGAGCGGCTGGCCGAGCTCGGCGCCATGGCCCATTCCCGCGCGCGCGTGCGGGTGTTCAGCGACGACGGCTTCTGCGTGTGGGATCCACTGATCATGCGGCGCGCGCTCGAGTACGTGAAGGCGTTCGATGGCGTCGTCGCCCAGCACGCGCAGGACCCGCGGCTCACCGAGGGCGCGCAGCTGAATGAGGGCGTCGTGTCGGCCGAACTGGGCCTGGCCGGCTGGCCGGCGGTGGCCGAGGAGTCGATCATCGCGCGCGACGTGCTGCTGGCCGAGCACGTCGGATCGCGGCTGCACGTGTGCCACCTCTCGACGGCGGGCTCGGTGGACATCATCCGGTGGGCCAAGCGGCGCGGAGTGCAGGTCACCGCCGAGGTGACCCCTCACCACCTGCTGCTCACCGACGAGCTGGCGCGCGGCTACGACGCCCGGTTCAAGGTGAACCCTCCGCTGCGCCGCGATGACGACGTGCTGGCGGTGCGCGAGGGCCTCGCCGACGGCACGATCGACATCGTCGCCACCGATCACGCCCCGCATCCGGTCGAGGCGAAGTCGTGCGAATGGCAGGCGGCCGCCAACGGCATGGTGGGTCTGGAGTCGGCGGTGCGCGTGGTGCAGCAGGCGATGGTCGACACCGGCATGCTCACGTGGGCGGATGTCGCGCGCGTGATGTCTCGCACGCCCGCCCGCATCGGCCGGCTCACCGGCCACGGCACGCCGCTGGCCGCGGGGGAGCCGGCGTCGCTGACGCTCTACGACCCCGCGCACCGCGGCACGTTCACTGAGGCCGACCTGCACGGTCAGAGCCGCAATTCGCCCTACCTCGGCCGCGAACTGCCCGGTCGGGTGGTCGCCACCATGCATCGCGGCCGGTTCACGGTCGACGACGGCGTGCTGGTGGCGTCCATGGAGCCGGACGCATGAGCCGCACCCTGCCGCCTCACCGCCTCCTCCTTCCTGCGGCCGTCGCCCGCCGCCCTTCGACCTCGACAGGATCTCGCGCATGACGTTCACTTTCGATCCGGCCGTGCTCGTGCTGGAAGACGGCACCAGGCACGCGGGCCGCGCCTACGGCGCACGGGGCACGACCCTCGGCGAGGTGGTGTTCGCCACCGGCATGACCGGCTACCAGGAGACCCTCACCGATCCCTCGTATGCCGGCCAGATCGTGCTGCAGACCGCGCCGCACATCGGCAACACCGGTATGAACGCCGAAGACCCCGAGTCGCGGCGCATCTGGGTGGCCGGCTACATCGTGCGCGACCCCTCCCGGGTGGTGTCGAACTGGCGCGCCGACGAATCGCTCGACGACGCGCTCGTGCGCGACGGCATCGTCGGCATCAGCGGCATCGACACGCGCGCCGTCACACGGCACATCCGCGCCGCCGGCAGCATGCGCGGCGGGGTGTTCTCCGGGGATGCCGCGCACCTCGACCCCGCGGAACAGCTGCGCATCGTGCGCGACGCACCGCAGATGGCAGGGCGCAATCTGTCGGCCGAGGTGTCGGTGCCCGCGGCTACCGTCACGCCCGCGCGCGGCGAGCGGATCGGGCCGCTGGCCGTGCTCGACCTCGGCGTCAAGCAGTCCACCGTCGACAACCTCGCCGAGCGCGGCTTCGAGGTGCACGTGCTGCCGCAGGATGTCACCATCGAGGCGATCCGCGCGATCGGCCCCGTGGCGGTGTTCTACTCCAACGGTCCCGGCGACCCCGCCGCGTCCGACGGTCACGTCGCGCTGCTGCGCGCCGTGCTCGACGAGCGGCTGCCGTTCTTCGGCATCTGCTTCGGCAATCAGCTGCTCGGCCGCGCGCTCGGGCTCGGCACCTACAAGCTGCCGTTCGGCCACCGCGGCATCAACCAGCCGGTGCTCGACAAGGCGACCGGGCGGGTGGAGATCACCGCGCACAACCACGGCTTCGCGGTCGAGGCGCCGTTGGAGGGCGCGTTCGACAGTCCGGCCGGCTACGGCCGGGTGGAGGTCAGCCACATCGGGCTGAACGACCGTGTGGTCGAGGGGCTTCGCGCCCTCGACATCCCGGCCTTCTCGGTGCAGTACCACCCTGAGGCCGCCGCCGGACCGCACGATGCGAACTACCTGTTCGACCGCTTCCGCGACCTGGTGCTCGCCCACCACCGCCCACCATGTCCCACTTTCTCGGATTCTCAAGCCTCAGAGTCCGAGAATTCGGGACACGGCACAGAGATTTCGGGACACGGAGAAGGGGCGGCACGTGCCTAAGCGCGACGACATCAAGAGCGTCCTGGTCATCGGGTCGGGTCCGATCGTGATCGGGCAGGCCTGCGAGTTCGACTATTCGGGCACGCAGGCGTGCCGCGTGCTGCGTGAAGAGGGGGTGCGCGTCATCCTGGTCAACTCCAACCCGGCCACGATCATGACCGACCCCGACTTCGCCGACGCCACCTACATCGAACCCATCACCCCTGCCGTGATCGAGACGATCATCGCGAAGGAGCGACCGGATGCCATCCTGCCCACGCTCGGCGGACAGACGGCGCTGAACGCGGCCATGGCGCTGCACGAACAGGGCATCCTCGACAAGTACGGCGTCGAACTGATCGGCGCGAAGGTCGACGCCATCCGCAAGGGCGAGGACCG
>CAYLMS010000230.1:0-3592 GCA_964384455.1 uncultured Microbacterium sp.
GTCGCGCTCGACGAGGCGGGCGCGCGCGCCCTGGCCGACGCCGTGCAGCGCGCGGGCGAGGCATCCGTCTCGGCGCTCGAGTCGAAGCCCGGCACCCGCCGGCCGCAGCCCCCGTTCACCACCTCCACGCTGCAGCAGGAGGCGGGCCGCAAGCTCGGCATGAGCGCGAAGCACGCCATGAGCGTCGCCCAGCGGCTCTACGAGAAGGGGTACATCACTTATATGCGCACCGACTCCACGGCGCTGAGCACCCAGGCGGTGCAGGCGGCGAGGGAGCAGGCGGTCGCGCTCTACGGCGACGCGGCGGTGCCGCTGAACCCGCGCACCTACCGCAACAACAGCAAGAACGCGCAGGAGGCGCACGAAGCGGTGCGCCCCTCGGGCGAGCAGTTCCGCACGCCCGCGTCGGTGTCGGGCCAGCTCGACCGCGACGAGCAGCGCATGTACGACCTGATCTGGAAGCGCACCGTCGCCAGCCAGATGTCGGATGCCAGGTACGAGACCACCACGGTCACCCTCGCCGTCGACGCCGACGGCCGGCGCGCCGAGTTCACGGCATCCGGCACCGTCTACACGTTCAAGGGCTTCCTCGACGCCTACGAGGAGGGACGCGACGCCAAGCGCGGCGACGCCGACCGCGGCGACGACCAGGCGCTGCCCGCGATGGCCGTCGGCGACGTACTGCGGCTGCGCGACGTGGAGCCGAAGGGCCACGCCACCCAGCCGAAGGCCCGCTACACCGAGGCGAGCCTCGTGAAGGTGCTGGAGGAGAAGGGCATCGGCCGGCCCTCCACATTCGCGAGCATCATCGACGTGATCCTCAACCGCGGGTACGCGGTCAAGCGGGGTCAGGCGCTCGTACCCACGTGGCTCGCGTTCAGCGTGGTGCGGCTGCTCGAGCAGCACTTCGCCGACCTGGTCGACTACGACTTCACCGCGGCGCTGGAAGACGACCTCGACGCCATCGCCCGCGGCGAGCAGCAGCGTGCGGCGTGGCTGCGCCGCTTCTACTTCGGCGACGACGAGCGGGTGGGCCTGCGCAGCATCGTCGACAACCTCGGCGAGATCGATGCGCGCGAGCTGAACTCCACGCGCATCACCGACACCGCCACCCTGCGGTTCGGCAAGTACGGCCCCTACCTCGAGGTCACCGACCCCGCCGCGCCCGACGAGAAGCCGCGCATCGTCAACGTGCCAGACGACCTCGCCCCCGACGAGCTCACCGCCGCCCGCGCGCAGGAGCTGATCGACGCGCCCACCGCGGGCGACCGCGTGCTGGGGCAGAACCCCGCCAACGGCAAGACCGTCGTCGTGAAGGACGGCAGGTACGGCCCCTACGTGCAGGAGCTCGAGCCCGAGCCCGAGGCATCCGACGACGCCGCGCCCGCCCCGGCGAAGCGCGGCGCGAAGAAGGCGCCGGCCGCGCCCAAGCCGCGCACGGCATCGCTGTTCAAGACCATGACCGTCGACGGCATCGAGCTCGACACCGCGCTGCGGCTGCTCGACCTGCCGCGCGTGGTGGGCGTCGACCCCGAGAGCGGTCAGGAGATCACCGCGCAGAACGGACGCTACGGGCCGTATCTGAAGAAGGGCACCGATTCGCGCACGCTGCCCAGCGAGCAGCAGCTGTTCGACATCACGCTCGACGAGGCGCTCGCCGTGTACGCGCAGCCCAAGTACGGCGCCCGCAGCGCGTCGAGCGCACTCAAGGAGTTCGAGGCCGATCCGGTCAGCGGCAAGCCGATCAAGCTCAAAGACGGCCGTTTCGGCCCCTATGTCACCGACGGAGTGACCAACGCCACGATTCCGCGCGGCGAGGTGGCCGACGAGGTCACGTTCGAGCGCGCCGTGCAGCTGCTGGCCGACAAGCGCGCCAAGGGCCCCGCGCCCAAGCGCACGCCGGCCCGCAAGGCGCCCGTGCGCAAGGCGGCGGCGAAGAAGTGACGGATGCTGCGCCCCGCGGGCTGTGGGTGACGTTCGAGGGGGGCGACGGCTCGGGCAAGACCACCCAGGCCGCGCTGCTGGCAGCGTGGCTGCGCGCGCAGGGGCGCACGGTCGTGCGCACCCGCGAGCCCGGCGGCACCGAGGTGGGCGTGCTGGTGCGCGACATCGTGCTGCACCACCGCGGCGAGGTCTCGCCGCGCGCCGAGGCGCTGCTGTACGCCGCCGATCGGGCGCACCATGTGGCCACGCTCGTGCGACCCGCGCTCGAGCGCGGCGACGTCGTGATCCAGGACCGCTACCTCGACTCGTCGGTCGCCTACCAGGGTGCGGGGCGCGTGCTCGACCCGGGCGAGGTGCGCAAGCTGTCGTTGTGGGCGAGCGACGGCGCCCTGCCCGACGTGACCGTGCTGCTCGACCTCGATCCGGCCGAGGCGCGCCGCCGGCTGGATGCCGACGACAAGCCGTTCGACCGGCTGGAGGCCGAGCACACGGAGTTCCACGAGCGCGTGCGGGCGGCGTACCTTCAACTGGCCGCGGCCGAGCCCGAGCGGTTCCTCGTGCTCGAGGCCACGACGGATGCGGCCGACCTCGCCGCCGCGGTGCGCGACCGGGTCGCCGCAGCCCTCGGCGACGCCGCCCCCGCCGCCGCGCCGCCGCGGAGCGCTGTCACCGAGCCGTGACCTCCGCGGCCGGTGCGCTGTCGCTACCGGCGGTTAGGCTGGTGCGCATGCAGCTGGCACCCCCGAGAGCCGACGCGCTCCCGTGGGGCGACGTGTGGGGGCAGCCCGATGCGGTGCGCGCGCTGCGCGACGCGGCATCCGATCCCGACGCGATGAGCCACGCCTGGCTGATCACCGGTCCGCCCGGCTCGGGCCGATCGACGCTCGCCTACGGGTTCGCGGCGGCGCTGATCGCCGACGAGGGCGACACCGCGGCGATGAATCAGGTGCTCGCGGGCACCCATCCTGACCTCACCGCGCTGCGCACCGAGGGCGTGATCATCTCGATCGCGCAGGCGCGCGCCCTGGTCGAGCGCTCCTACTTCGCGCCGTCGGTCGGCCGGCACCGGGTGATCGTCGTCGAAGACGCCGACCGCATGACCGAGCGCACCTCCAACGTGCTGCTCAAGGCGCTCGAAGAGCCGCCCGAGCGCACCGTGTGGGTGCTCTGCGCGCCCAGCGAGGCCGATCTGCTGCCCACCATCCGCTCCCGCGTGCGCAGCCTGCGGCTGCGCGAGCCCGAGGTCGCCGACGTGGCGGGGCTGATCGCCGCCCGCACCGGAGCCGACCCCGCGCTCGCCGAGCAGTCGGCCAGGCACGCGCAGCGGCACATCGGCATGGCGCAGCGGCTGGCGACCGATGCCGCTGCCCGGCAGCGCCGCGACGACACGCTGCGTGCCGTGCTCGGCGTGCGCGGCGTGGCAGACGTCGTCGAGGTGGCCGGCCGCATCGTGCAGGCCGCGAAAGACGACGCCGAGGCGCTCACCGCTGAACGCGACCAGGCCGAGCGCGCCGCGCTGCTGCGCATGGTGGGCGTCGCCGAGGGTGCGGCGGTGCCGCCGGCGGTGCGCGGCCAGCTCAGCGCGCTGGAAGACGAGCAGAAGCGGCGCGCCACGCGCAGCCTGCGCGACGGGCTCGACCGTGTGCTC
>CAYLMS010000231.1:0-3588 GCA_964384455.1 uncultured Microbacterium sp.
CAGCGCCGCCAGCCAGCAGGCCGGGTCACCGCCGTCCGGTTCTGCCGGGGGGCGAGCGGGGGATGCCGCATCCATGCCTCCATTGTGCGCGCACGCGTCGTCGCGCGGCGTCATGCGGCCGGTGCCGCGCGGCGGCGCTGTTACGTTCGGAGCATGCAGCCGACCGCCAGTCACGTCATCGCCCGGCCGAGCGTGCTGTACGTCGGCACGCCCGCCTACCTGATCGGCACGGTCAACCCCGACAGCACCCCGAACCTCGCGCCCGCGTCGTCGTACTGGGCGCTCGGGCAACTGCTGTGCCTGGGCATCGAGGCCGACGGCCAGACCGCGCTGAACCTCGCCGCCCGCAGCGGCATCACGGTGAACTTCCCGTCGCCGCCGCTGTGGCAGTCGCTGGTGCGGCTGTCGTCGCTGACCGGTCGCAACCCGGTGCCCGAGGCGAAGGCCGGCCGCTACCGCTACGAGCCCGACAAGTTCCGCGCCGCGCGGTTGACCGCGCAGCCGTCGGAGCTGGTGGCGGCGCCGCGGGTGCGCGAGTGCCTGCTGCAGTTCGAGGCCTACGTGCGCCGCATCACCCCCGGTGTCGACCCCGGCTATCTGCTCGTCGAGGCCGAGGTGTTGCGTGTGCACGCCGATTCGAGCATCCTGCTGGCGGGCACCGATCAGATCGACCCGGCAGCCTGGCATCCGCTGGTCTACGCGTTCCGGCACTTCTACGACCGCGGCACCGAGGTCGGCTGGCTCGCGTCGAGCCGCGCCGCGCCGCACCCGCCCGTGCTCGACGACTGAGCGGCTGCTCGGGGCTACTCGGCGAAGCCGAGGCCCAGCCGGCGCAGCAGCACGGCGAGCCGTTCCCGGTCGCCGCGCGACAGCGTGCGCAGCAGCAGCGCTTCCGCATCCACCAGGCGCGTAATCGCCGCATCCACCCGGGTGCGGCCGTCGGCGGTGAGGGTCACCAGGATGCTGCGCCCGTCGCCCGGGTCGCCCTCGCGGCGCACCAGCCCGCGCTGCACGAGCCGGTCGATGCGGTTGGTCATCGTGCCGCTGGAGACCAGCGTCTGCGCGAGCAACTGCTTCGGACTCAGCCGGAACGGCTCGCCGGCGCGCCGCAGCGCCGACAGCACGTCCCACTCCCACGACTCCAGTTCGCTGCGCCGGAACGCCGCGCGCCTGGCGCGGTCGAGCAGCCGCGACAGCCGGTCGACGCGCGAGAGCACCTGCAGGGGTGCGAAGTCGAGGTCGGGTCGCTGGGCGGTCCACGCTGCGACGATGCGATCGACCTCGTCGTCTTCGCGGATCGCCATGAGGCCATCATCCCAGCCGCGAGGGTGCGGGGCGCGCATGGCAGACTTGACGCGCGGTGCGCGCACCGCGGTCCGCTGTGGTGTAACGGCAGCACGACAGCCTTTGGAGCTGTGAGGCCCAGGTTCGAATCCTGGCGGCGGAGCATGACCGACAATCGACTCGCGATCATCGTGCTCGCCGCAGGCCAGGGCACCCGCATGCGCTCCGCGCTGCCGAAGGCGCTGCACCCGCTGGCCGGGCGCCCGCTCGTGGCGCATGTGATCGGCGCGGCGCGCGCCCTCGACCCCGCGCACGTGCGCGTGGTCGTGCGGCACGAGCGCGACCTGGTCGCGCAGGCCGTGCTCGACGCGGATGCCGCAGCCGTAGTCGTCGACCAGGACGACATCCCCGGCACCGGGCGCGCGGTCGAGGTGGCGCTCGAGCACATCCCCGCCTTCGACGGCGATGTGCTCGTGCTCAGCGGCGACGTGCCCCTGCTCGAGGAGCACGAGCTGCGCGCGCTGGTCGCCGCGCACCGGGCGGCGGGCGCCGCAGCCACAGTGCTCAGCACGATCCTCGACGACGCCACCGGCTACGGCCGCATCCTGCGCGACGACAAGGGCGCGGTGACGCGCATCGTCGAGCAGAAGGATGCGACGGATGCCGAAGCCGCCGTGCGCGAGATCAACGCGGGCGTGTACGTGTTCCGTGCGGCCGCGCTGCGCGCGCAGCTCGGCCGGCTCGAGGCCGGCAACGCGCAGGGCGAGCACTACCTCACCGACGTGATCGGGCTGCTGCGCGGCGTGGGGGAGCAGGTCGCCGCCGCGATCGCCCCCGATGCGCGCGTGGCGCTGGGAGTGAACGACCGGGCGCAGCTCGGCGAAGCCGCCGCCATCCTCAATGCCCGCATCGTGCGGCGCTGGCAGCTGGCCGGTGTCACCGTGCAGGATCCCGCCACCACCTGGATCGATGCCACGGTGACCCTCGCGCCGGATGTCACGATCCTGCCGGGCACGCAACTGTTGCGCGCCACCACCGTCGCCGAAGGGGCGACCATCGGCCCCGACACCACGCTCTCCGACTGCGAGATCGGTGCGGGGGCCACGGTGCGGCGCACCGACGGCACGCTCGCCGTCGTCGGCGCCGGCGCTACCGTGGGGCCGTTCACCTACCTGCGCCCGGGCACCACCCTCGGCGCCGACGGCAAGATCGGCGCCTTCGTCGAGACGAAGAACGCCGCCATCGGCGAGGGCACGAAGCTGCCGCACTTCATCTACGTGGGCGACGCCGAGGTCGGCGCCGGGGTGAATCTCGGTGCGGGCACGATCACGGCGAACTACGACGATGTCAACAAGCACCGCACCGTGATCGGCGACGAGGTGCACACCGGCGCGCACACGGTGCTCGTCGCGCCCGTTAGGCTGGGAGCCGGCGCAAAGACCGGCGCCGGCGCCGTGGTCCGCAAGGACGTGCCGCCGGGAGCTCTGGCCTTGAGCGTCGCCCCCCAGCGCAACGTCGAGGGGTGGGTCGAGCACAACCGACCGGGCACCGCGGCCGCCGCAGTCGCGGCGCAGGCCCGGTCCGCACAGGAAGCGGACGATGGCGCGCAGGGACAAGACCGTTGACCTCGACCGTGAACGGGCCGTCGCACCCGGTCTGATCACCAAGACGAAGAAGCGGCTGGTCGTCGCCTCCGGGCGGTCGCATCCCGCACTGTCGCTGCAGGTCACCGAGGCGCTGGGCACCCAGCTCGTGCCCACCGAGCACCGCACGTTCGCCTCGGGCGAGATCCTCACCCGCTTCGAGGTGTCGATCCGCGGCTGCGACGTGTTCCTCATCCAGTCGTTCGGCGCGCCCGTGAACGAGTGGATGATGGAGTTGCTGATCATGCTCGACGCGGCCAAGCGCGCCTCGGCCAAGCGGATCACCGTCGTCGCGCCCTACTACCCCTACTCGCGGCAGGACAAGAAGGGCCGCGGCCGCGAGCCGATCAGCGCGCGCCTGATCGCCGACCTGCTGAAGACCGCGGGAGCCGACCGGGTGATGAGCGTCGACCTGCACGCCGCGCAGATCCAGGGTTTCTTCGACGGCCCCGTCGACCACCTGTTCGCCAAACCCGTGCTGCTGGACTACTTCCAGCGCACGCTGTCGCCGACCGATCGCGCCAAGCTCACCGTCGTCTCGCCCGACACGGGCCGGGTGCGGGTGGCCGACCAGTGGTCGGACAGCCTCGGCGCGCCGCTGGCGATCATCCACAAGCGCCGCGACCCGAACGTCGCGAACCAGGTGACGGTGAACGAGATC
>CAYLMS010000232.1:0-3583 GCA_964384455.1 uncultured Microbacterium sp.
GGCGGTACCACATCCACGCCTCCGGGTTGATGGGCTCGCCGACCGAGCCGAGCAGGCGCAGCGAGGTCAGGTCGAACTGCGCGGGGACGTCCTCGCCCCACTTCATGAACGTGCGGATCGCGGTGGGGGCGGTGTACAGGATGGAGACCTTGTGCTTCTGCATGATCTCCCACCAGCGGCCCTTGTGCGGGGCATCCGGGGTGCCCTCGAACATCACCTGCGTCGCGCCGTTGGCCAGCGGCCCGTAGACCACATACGAGTGGCCGGTGACCCAGCCGATGTCGGCGGTGCACCAGAACACGTCGGTCTCGGGGTGCAGGTCGAACACGTAGCGGTGCGTGAACGCGGCCTGGGTGAGGTAGCCGCCCGAGGTGTGCAGAATACCCTTGGGCTTGCCGGTGGTGCCAGACGTATAGAGGATGTAGAGCGGGTTCTCGGCGCCGAACGCCTGCGCGGTGTGCTCGGCGGAGGCCTGCGGCACCACGTCGTGCCACCACAGGTCGCGCCCCTCGGTCCAGTCCACCGTGTTGCCGCCGCGGCGCACGACGATCACGTGCTCGACGGTCTCCTGCTCGCCCGGCCCGTTCTTGCGGCCCGCCAGCGCCTGGTCGACGGCCGGCTTGAGCGGCGACACCTTGCCCTTGCGGTAGCCGCCGTCGGCGGTGATCACGAGCTTCGCGCCGGCGTCGTCGATGCGCGAGCGCAGGCTGTCGGCCGAGAATCCGCCGAACACGACCGAGTGGATGGCACCCACCCGCGCGCAGGCGAGCATCGCGGCCGCCGCCTCGGGGATCATCGGCAGATAGATGGCGACCCGGTCGCCGTGGCCCACGCCGAGGCCCTCCAGCACGTTGGCCAGGCGCTTGACCTCGTCGGCCAGCTCGGCGTAGGTGACGCGTCGCTCGTCGCCGGGCTCGCCCTCCCACAGGATCGCGACCCGGTCGCCCAGGCCCGCCTCGACGTGCCGGTCGAGACAGTTGTAGGCGACGTTCAGCTCGCCGTCGCCGAACCACTTCGCGAACGGCGGGTTCGACCAGTCGAGCACCTCGGTGAACGGCGTGTGCCAATGCAGCAGCTCGCGCGCCTGCTGGCCCCAGAACGCCTCGCGGTCGGCACCGGCGTCGGCGTACAGCGCGGGCGTGGCGATCGCGGCGTCGGCGAACCCGGCAGGCGGCGCGAAGCGCCGGTTCTCCTCCAGCAGGTGGTCGATCTGGCTGTGCTCAGACGTGCTCATGGCGCTCCTTCGCGGCGGCGGGGGGATGTCGCGGGCACGGCGCTGCCGCGTCCGACACAGGACTCGCCAAATCTAACCCGCGGAGGGCGGCGTCACTACCACCGAAAGTAGGTAGCGGCGCGGCGGATGCTTCTGCCCAGGCGCTCCCGCGGGCAGGTTGTCCACCGGGGCGCGGCCGGCATGCGGCGCGCGCCGGCCGCGCGCGTAGCGTCGCGGCATGCCCGAGCCGTTCGTCGTCCGCCGCACGGTGCCCGCCGAGCCGACCGTGCGTGAGCCGACCGTGCGCGTGCCGGGCGATGCAGCCGAGCCGCCGCCCGCGCCGTCGGCCGAGCAGGTGACTGCAAGGCCGGCCGAGCAGCGGGCGGAACAGCCCCAGGCCGAGCCGGCGGGGGAGCCGGCGGGGACGCCGACCGAGCAAGTAGCCGCCTCGGGCTCGCTCGCGGCCGGGCCGCGGCATCCCACGCTGCGCGCACTGGCCGCGTATGCCGGCGACGACGTGACCGACCTGTTCGTCAACGGCACCGCCGGACTGTTCGTCGATCGCGGCGGCGGACCGGTGCGAGTGCCGGGCTGGCACGCCGGCGAGCACGAGGTGCGCGAGCTCGCGGTCGCGCTCATCGCCGCAGGCGGGCGGCACATCGACGAGGCCACCCCGGCGGTCGACGTGCGGCTCGCCGGCGGGGTGCGGGTGCACGCCGTGCTGCCGACGCTCTCGCCGTCGGGCACCCTGGTGTCGGTGCGCATCCCGCGAGTGCAGCAGCCGCGGCTGGTGCAGCTGGAGCAGCTGGGCATGTTCGATGCGAGCGCGCGGCGCTGGTTGGAGGGGCTCGTCGCCGTGCGCGAGAATCTGCTGATCAGCGGTGCGGCCGGCAGCGGCAAGACCACCCTGCTAGCCGCGCTGCTGGCCGCGGCGCCGACGACCGACCGCATCGTCACGATCGAGGATGTCGCCGAGCTGCGCATCGCGCACCCCCACCATGTGGCCCTCGAGGCGCGGCAGCCGAACCTCGAGGGAGCGGGCGGCATCGGCCTGGCGCGACTGGTGCGTGAGGCGCTGCGCATGCGTCCCGACCGGCTGGTGGTCGGAGAGTGCCGTGGCGAGGAGGTGCGCGAGCTGTTGTCGGCACTGAACACCGGCCACGACGGCGGGGCGGGCACCGTGCACGCGAACGGGCTCGACGACGTGCCGGCCCGACTGGAGGCGCTCGGCGCGCTCGCCGGTCTCGATGACGAGGCGCTGGCGCGTCAGGCCGTGAGCGCCATCGGCTGGGTGCTGCACGTGGAGCGCACGGCGAGCGGGCGCACCCTGGCCGCGGCGGGCAGGCCGCACCTGGTCGACGGTCGCCTGGTGCTGCGGCGGAGCACGCCATGGGCCGCGTGAAGCGGCAGGCGCCGGGCGCCGATGCGGCGGCGGGCGTGCTGCTGCGCCTGGCCGTGCTGCTGCAGTCGGGCATCGCGCCTGCAGCGGCCTGGCGATGGCTGGGCGAGACCGACCCGAGCGCCGCGCAGGTGGGCGCGGCTGTGGATGCGGGCACCGAGCTGCCGGCGGCCATCGCCGCGCTCGGGGGCGCCTGGGTCGACATCGCCGCGGCGTGGCGGGTCGCCACCACCGTGGGGGCGCCGCTGGCCGAGAGCCTGCGCGCCGTGGCCGAGGCGATGCGCGATGCGCACGCCGCCGCCGCCGACGTGCGCATCGCGCTGGCCGAGCCGGCTGCCACCGCGCGGCTGCTGCTGTGGCTTCCCGTGTGCGGGCTGCTGCTCGGGGCCCTGCTCGGGTTCGACACGCTGGGCGTGCTGTTCCGCTCGCCCGCGGGCGCGGCGTGTCTGATGGCCGGGCTCGCGCTGGTGGCCGGTGCGCGGGCGTGGACGGCGCGGCTCGTGCGGCGCGCGCGCCCGGCCGCAGGCATCCCGGGACTGCACGCCGAACTGGTCGCGATCGCGCTCAGCGGCGGCGTCTCGATCGAACGTGCCCGGGCGCTGGTGCCGCAGCCTGACGGCGCACAGCACACCGACGCCGTACTCGCGCTCTCGCAGCGGGCCGGTGTGCCCGCGGTGGCGCTGCTGCGGGCGTCGGCCGCGCACGAGCGCCAGGAGGCTCGCACCCGCGGCAGGCTCGCGGCCGCCCGGCTCGGCGCACGCCTGCTGCTTCCGTTGGGCGTGTGCACCCTGCCCGCGTTCGTGCTGCTCGGGGTCGCGCCGCTCATGCTCGGCGTGCTCGCCACCACTTCGCTGTCGCTGTGACAGCGCCGAAAGGAGAACCCATGTCGATCCCTCCGCTGAGCCGCCGCCGCGCGGCGCGCCTGTTCGGCGACCAGTGCGGCGCGGCCACCGCAGAGTATGCGATCGCCA
>CAYLMS010000233.1:0-3547 GCA_964384455.1 uncultured Microbacterium sp.
TGGTTGCCGAGGAACCGCGGGATGGTTGCCGAGGAACCGCGGGATGGTTGCCGAGCGTGTCGAGGCACGCCCTTCGACAGGCTCAGGGACCGCCCTTCGACAAGCTCAGGGACCGGGCTCGGGCTCAGGGACCGGGCATGGGCCGCCTCCATCGGTTGCCGAGCGTGTCGAGGCACGCCCTTCGACAGGCTCAGGGACCGGGCTTGGGCTCAGGGACCGGGCTCGGGCTCAGGGACCGGGCATGGGCCGCCTCCATCGGTTGCCGAGCGTGTCGAGGCACGCCCTTCGACAAGCTCAGGGATCGGGCTCGGACTCAGGGGGCGGGGGCGATCTGCACCCAGTCGGCGTGTTTGGGCGGGCGGCCGTCGCCGGACGAGCGTCCGGTGAGCCTGCGGCGCACCCACGGTGCCACGAATTCGCGGTAGTACGCGGCGCCGCGCGGCCCCGAGGCGCCAGCATCCGGCAACGACCACCACTCCTGCGGCGCCCGCTCCCCCAGCGACTGAAGCACCCGCGCCGCCACGCGGTGGTGACCGCGCGCGTTCATGTGCAGCCGATCCGCTGACCAGTAGCCCGGCGTGCTGAGTTCGGCATCGGGCCAGTTCAAGGCACGCGTGACATCCGGGCGGTCGGCGACGCGGGCGACGACCGCCTCCGACAGCAGATCACCTCGCCGCTGCACCAGGCCACCCAGCGGCAGCCGCGCGGAGGGATTCGCACCGGACAGCAGAATCAGTTGCACCCCCTCGTCGTCGCAGCGGCGCAGCACCGTGCTGAAGGCATCCGCGATCGTCTCGATATGCGTGCGCGGGCGGAGCATGTCGTTGCCGCCGCCGTTGAACGACAAGTGGGTCGGATGCAGAGCCAGAGCGCGTTCGAGCTGCTCGGCGACGATCGGTCTGATCAGCTTGCCGCGGATGGCGAGGTTCGCGTAGGCGATCGTCACGCCGGCCGACGCGGCCCAGCCCTGCGCCACGAGGTCGGCCCAGCCGCGCACTGTCCCGTCGGGCAGTTCGTCACCGACGCCTTCGCTGAACGAATCGCCGATAGCGACGTACCGCACGCCTTCCACCGATCCACTCTAGATGCGGCGTCGGCGCGCATGCACGCTAGCGTGGAGGCGAACGGGAGGTCGGATGAACGCCCTGACCATCATGCTCGACGTCGCGGTGATGCTGGCGGCCACCGTGCTGGCGATGCTGCTCATCGGGGTGCTCTCCCGCCGCATCCTCGGCGTGCGCGTCGGTATCGTGCGCATCCTCGTGGCGGGCGCCGTCGGGCTCGGCGCCCAGGTCGGGTTCGAGTCGCAGTTCGTCTGGCGCAATAACCAATACACGCCCGCGCTGATCCCCGTGCAGTTGGGCATCATCATGCTCGTCGCGATCACGGTGCTCGTGCTCGGCGAATTGATCGTGCCGCAGGGCTCGGTGCCTCGCCCCGACCAGTGGCTGTCGATGGTGCGCCGCAGCGCGGCGCGCACCCGCCGCTACCTCGGCCTCACCCGCATCGCAACCAGTCGCGGCCTTGTACCGTTCCGGCTCAACGGCGAGCCGACCAGCGCCGGACACGCCGACCGCGTGCGGCAGGCGATCGCGCTGAAGAGTGCACTCGAGGATGCCGGCGGTGCTTTCGTGAAGCTCGGTCAGATCCTCTCCACGCGCTCCGATGTGCTGCCCGCGGAGTTCACCGAGCAGCTCGGCGCGCTGCAGCAGCAGGTGCCTGCCGAGCCGTGGGAGCGCATGCGCGCCGTGCTGGAGACTTCGCTCGGGCGGGCGCTGGACTCCGTGTTCACCCACATCGACGAGCGGCCGCTGGCGGCGGCATCCATCGGCCAGGTGCACCGCGCCACGCTCGTCGGCGGCGAGGCCGTGGCGGTGAAGATCCAGCGGCCCGGCATCGTGCCGCTCATCGAGCGCGACGTCGACATCGCCACCCGGCTCGCACGGCGCCTCACGCAGTCCACCGACTGGGGCAGGCAGTTCGGGCTGGCCGAGCTCGCCGACAGCCTCACGGGCAGCCTGCGTGACGAACTGGACTACCGCATCGAGGCGTCGCACCTGCGCGCGATGGATGCCGCGCAGCAGCGCCACGCGCCGCAGGATCGGCTGCGCATCCCCCGGTTGCATGCCGAGCTCAGCTCCCGCGACGTGCTGGTGATGGAGTTCGTCGACGGCCGCACGCTGAGCGACCCCGCTGCGACGGCGCAGCTCGACGCGGCCGCACGGGCGAGCCTGGCCACCCGCCTGTTCCGCTCGACGCTGGTGTCGATCATGGACGACGGGGTGTTCCACAGCGACCTGCATCCGGGCAACGTGATCATCACCGACACCGGCGAGGCGGCATTACTCGACTTCGGGTCGGCCGGTCGGCTGGACTCCGAAGTGCGCGGCCAGATCACCGACGTGCTGCTGGCCTTCTCCGGCGGCGACGCGCGGGCGTTCGCCGACGCGCTGATCGCCTTCGTCGCCCTGCCCGACGATGTCGACGAGGGTGCGCTGCGCCGACAGATCGGCGATTTCATGGCCCGCCACCTCGGGCCGGGCGCCGCCCTGGACGTGACCGCCTTCGCCCGCATCGTCGCCATCCTTGCGGACAACGGACTCGCCGTGCCGGCCGAGCTCGCCACCGCCTTCCGCGCGATCGCCACGGTGGAGGGCACACTACGTGTGCTCAGTGCCGAGTTCGACCTGATCGCCGAGGCTTCCGCCTTCGCCGACGAGCGCATCGCAGCGGCGACGGCCCCGGCCGCGGCCGCGCGGGCGCTGTTCGACGAGGTGCAGCATGCGCTGCCGGCACTGCGCCGGTTGCCGCACCGGATCGACCGGCTCACGACCGATCTCGCCCAGGGCCGGCTCAACGTCAACGTGCGACTGCTCGCCGACCGGCGCGACCGCTCGCTGCTGCGCGAATTCATCAACCTCGCCGCGCTCACGTTCCTCGCTGGCGTGTTCGGCATCATGGCCGCGATGCTGCTCACCAGCGCCGGCGGCCCGTCGATCACCCCCACGCTGAGCCTGTTCCAGCTGTTCGGCTACCTATTGGTGGTCATGAGCGGGGTGCTCACGCTGCGCGTGCTGTTCGACACTCTGCGTCGCCGCTGACGGCTACGTGCTAGAGCGCGGCCATCGCCTCGCGCAGCGTGTCGAGCCCCACTCCGCCCAGGTCGAGCGCGCGCTTGTGGAACTCCTTGATCGAGAATGTGTCGCCCTTGCGTGCACGATAGTCGTCGCGCACCTGCTCCCAGATGCGCTGCCCCACCTTGTACGACGGCGCCTGACCCGGCCAGCCCAGGTAGCGGTTCACCTCGAAGCGCACGAACTCCTCCGACATGTTGACGTTGCCGAGCATGAAGTCCAGCGCGTAGGCGGCATCCCACGCTCCGGTGCCGTCGAGGCGCGGCTTGCCCAGATGCACACCGATGTCGAGCACCACCCGGGCGGCGCGCATCCGCTGACCGTCGAGCATGCCCAGCCGGTCGGCGGGGTCGTCGAGGTAGCCCAGCTGTTCCATCAGGCGCTCGGCATAGAGTGCCCAGCCCTCGCCGTGT
>CAYLMS010000234.1:0-3538 GCA_964384455.1 uncultured Microbacterium sp.
TGAGCAGGATCGCGATCAGCAGCGGGATGACGATGAGCTTGAGCTGGATGATCAGCCAGACGGCTACCGCGAGCAGCGCGACGATGGCGAGGATGCGCCACGCGTAGGCGGCTCCGACCCGCAGCGCGCGGGGCACGGCCGCGGCGGATTCGCTCGACACAGTGCGCGCGCGCAGCGCGTCGAACAGCCCGCCGCGCGGCGTGGGGTCGCTCTCTGGCATCCGGTCAGTCTATGCGCGCCGCTGCGCCGGGGCGGATGTCGCATCCGGCCGCTACGCTCGCCGCATGGTCGACACCCTCTCCGGCGCGCAGGCGCGCCGGGTCGCGCTTGCGGCGCAGGGGTTCGCGGTGGCGCGGCCGGCGCGCGTGGGCGTCGCGCGGGTCGACGCGGCCCTGCGGCGGATGGCGGTGCTGCAGCTCGACTCCGTGAACGTGTTCGCCAGGTCGCACTACCTGCCGGTGTTCTCGCGGCTGGGCGCCTATGACGTCGGCGTGCTGGAGCGGATGCTGTTCAGCCGCCACCCCCGGCACGTGGAGGTGTGGGCGCACGAGGCATCCGTCATCCCGGCCGACGACTGGGGGTTGCTCGACTTCCGCCGCAGTGCCAGCCGCGACCGGTACTGCGCCGACCCGGACGGGTGGTTCGCCCAGAACGGTGCGGTGCTCGACCGGGTGCGGGCAGAGCTGGCGGCCCGCGGCCCCCTGCGGCACGCGCAGTTCGAGCACCACGACCGCGGCGCGCGCGGGCCGTGGTGGGACTGGGGCGCGGTGAAGACGGCCCTGGAGCACCTGTTCCGCGTCGGCGAGGTCGCCATCGCAGGCAGGCACGGCTTCGAGCGCCGGTACGCCCTCGCCGAGCAGGTGATCCCTGCCCACGCGCTGCACGCCGCGGTGCCGCGCGCCGAGGCCGTGCGCGAGCTGATCCGCCGGGCGGCGCGCGCCTGCGGGATCGCCACGGCGGCCGACCTGGCCGACTACTGGCGCCTGCGCGACCGCCCTGCGGTGCTGCGCGCGATCGGCGAGCTCGTCGATGCGGGCGAGCTGCACCCCGTGCACGTCGACGGCTGGACCAGTGCCGGCCGGCCCGCGAAGGCGTGGCTGCACGCGCGTGCGGCGGTGCCGCGGCGGGTGCAGGCGGCGGCGATCCTCACCCCGTTCGACCCGCTGGTGTGGTTCCGCGACCGCGCACAGCGACTGTTCGGCTTCGAGTACCGGATCGAGATCTACACACCGGCCGCGCAGCGGCGGTTCGGCTACTACTCGCTGCCCGTGCTCGTGGGCGACAAACTGGTCGGCCGGATCGATCTGAAGGCCGACCGGCCGGCGTCGCGCCTGCTGGTGCAGGCCGCGTGGTGGGAGCACGGCGCGCCCGAGCACGCGGCCGAGCTGCTCGGCGCCGAGCTGCGCGCGGCGGCCGCGTGGCAAGGGCTCGAGTCGATCTCGGTGTCGCGCCGGGGCACGGCCGCCGACGACCTGGCCAGGGTGCTGCCCGGCTCGCTCCGTCACGACGCGGTGCCGGCCGGTTAGAACTCGCCGCCGATCTTCTGCAGTCGGGCGATCCGGTCGGGAATCGGCGGGTGCGTGGAGAACATCCGCTCCAGCGCGTTCGGACGCAGCGGGTCGGCGATCCACAGATGCGCCATCGACGTGTTCGCCCGGCGCAGCGGGCCGCCGTGCTCGGCCAGCTTGCCGAGCGCCGACGCGAGCCCATCGGGGTCACGGGTGGTCAGCGCGCTGGTGGCGTCGGCCAGATACTCGCGCTGCCGCGAGATGGCCGCCTGCACGATCCCGGCCAGCAGCGGCGCGACGATCGCGGCGACGATGCCGAAGATCAGGAACGCCAGCTGGGCCTGGTTGTTGCCGCCACGGCGGCCGCCGCCGAAGAACGCGAGCCGCATCCCGAAATCGGCGAGGATGCCGACGGCCACGACCAGTCCGAACACGATCATCGACACCCGGATGTCGTAGTTGCGGATGTGGCCGAGTTCGTGGCCGAGCACGCCCTCGAGCTCGCGGTCGGTCATCAGTTCGAACAGTCCCGTGGTCACCGTGATCGCCGCCTGCTCGGGCGTGCGCCCGGTGGCGAACGCGTTCGGCGCCGAATCCTCCACGACGTACAGCTTCGGCATCGGCGTGCCCGTGGTGATGCACAGGTTCTCGACGATGCGGTAGTAGCGCTCCGCCTGCGACCGGTCCACCTCGAAGGCCCCGGCGAGGGCGAGCGCCTCGCGATCGGCGCTGAAGTACTGCACCGTCGCGTAACCGGCGGCGAAGATCAGGATGAACGCCGTGATCCACCAGTTGTGCCCGGCGAGCCATCCGGCCAGCAGTCCGACGCCGCCGAGAGCCAGCACGAACGCCGTGAGAATGAACCAGGTGTTGCGCTTGTTGCGCGCGATCGCCGAGTACACGGATCAGAACTGGATGCGCGGCGGCTCCGCGATCGCGGCACCGTCGACGACCTCGAAGAACTCGCGCGCGGTGAAACCGAGGTTGCGCGCGAACAGGTTGTTCGGGAAGACCTTGATCTTGGTGTTCAGCTCGCGCACCCCGCCGTTGTAGAACCGGCGCGATGCCTGGATCTTGTCTTCGGTGTCGACCAGCTGCTGCTGCAGCTGCAGGAAGTTCTGGCTCGCCTGCAGCTGCGGGTACGACTCGGCGACCGCGAACAGGCTCTTCAGCGCCTGCTGGAAGTGCCCCTCCGCCACCCCCGCCTGCGCCGGGCTGCCGACCGACATGGTCTCGGCGCGGGCCCTGGTGACGTTCTCGAACACGGCCTTCTCGTGCGCGGCGTAGCCCTTGACCGTCTCGATCAGGCCGGGAATGAGGTCGGCTCGGCGCTTGAGCTGCACGGTGATGTCGCTCCACGCCTCATCGACGCGCACGCCGAGCTGCACGAGGGAGTTGTAGGTCGCCCACAGGTAGATCGCCCCGATCACGACGATCGCCAGCACGATCAGCACCGGAATGAGCCATTCCCACATCACCGATTCTCCGTTCGACAGTTTCGCTCATCCTATCGAGCGCCGCCGACGGCCCGGATCCGCGAGCGCCGACTCCCAGCGACGAGTCAGGTGCCGAGGATGCGCTCGAGGTGCCGATTGGCGAACACCCGGCCTGGATCGAGCCGGTCGCGCAGCGCGACGAAGTCGTCGAAGCGCGGATAGCGCTCGCGCAGGCTGCCGGCATCCAGCGTGTGCATCTTGCCCCAGTGCGGCCTGCCGCCGAACGACAGCATGATCTGCTCCACCGCGCGGAAGTACTCGGTGGGATTCTCCCGCCAATACCGGTGCACGGCGATGTAGCCGGAGGGGCGGCCGTGCGCGGTCGACAGCCATAGCTCGTCGGCGGCGGCGAAGCGCACCTCCACTGGGAACGAGATGCGCCACCTCCTGGTGTCGATGAGCTCGCGCAGCGCCTGGAAGGCCGGCACGACGTGCTCGGCGGGCAGCGCGTACTCCATCTCGCGGAACCGCACCGCCCGGTGCTGCGTGAACACCCGGGTGGAGACATCCGTGTAGTCGTCGTCGCGGGTGAAC